>QZKH01000010.1 GCA_003598025.1 Candidatus Omnitrophota bacterium | reverse complement strand
GCTACGAAGCAATAGTTGCTGCGAAGCCCTACCTGCTTGAGCCTACTTAGGGCGTAGTAGAACTAATACTTCGCATATCTAACCCTACGGGTTCTCCCTATAAAAAACAAATCCTCAACTTATATTTAGCAGCGCAATTGCGCCGCTTACGGTTGAGGATTTGCTTAATTATTAAAACTTATTTAATAGTGTTATTCCTGGCCTTCGGAACTCTGCTGATGCTCTCTTTTCCAAAGCATCTTCTCTTTTTCATCTACGGTACCGTCATCATTTATATCCATTTGTTTCTGTTTAAAAAGTGCCTTTTCTTTATCGTCTACGGTGCCATCATTGTTTAGGTCTGCCTTCTTTTTCCAGCCCGGAGGAAGCGGATGCTTATCTTTCCACATAGCCATTTCTTTTTCATCAACAGTGCCATCATTGTTTAAGTCGGCTTTCTTTTTCCAGTCTTGATTATGCTTATCTTTCCACTGTGAACGCTCTTTTTGATCCACGACGCCATCCTGGTTCAGATCTGCCTTTTTTTCCCAGTCTTTATTAACGAAATAATCGTCTTTTTTCTTTTCAATAAGTGCTTCTTTTTTGGTAACGAGGCCGTCCTGATTACGGTCAGCGTGCTTAGCTTTAGGAGAATTGACCTTAGTTACTACTGGAGACTTTGCCTTTTGAGCAAATGTTAATGAAGGAATACAAATAAACAACCCACCCAAGAAACATACAACAATCAGCTTAGCCATCTTTTACCCTCCCTTTTTTTAGAAACGCACTGCATCCCTTATAGATTATAATTTCAGTATTATTAAAGTCAAGCGAATTCTCATTTCTGAGCAGCGTTCAAGAAAACGCTTTCCCGAAAACCGCGTTTTGGTATTGAAATCAAACAAAATATATGGCAAATATAATATAAAAGCGTTTACTTACAAGGAGGGATGAGATAGCGAAAGCTATCAAGGCCTATCACCTACAGAAAAACCCCGTAAAATCGGGGTTTTTTTGTTGTACGGAGGTACAACACCGGCTTGTCATATAAAGCCGGGTGTTAGAAGCAGCGGCGCAATACACCTTACCCAATATGATGGGTAAGTGTGCACTTTCTGTCCTACTGGCGCATCCGCCTAAGAAAGAGGCGTACTTGGCAATCATTTATGCCAAGGTGCAATAGCATCAGGTGTAGCGCAGAGGCGCACACTGGCGCTTCCGATAGCGCCAGGTGTTGCAAAAAAAGCGAAATACAATAATTATTGGGAATTTAAACCTTCTGGATTATCTTTACGGTAGTGTGCTGGCCATCCTGCCATGGCCAAAGCATGGCAAAAATAGCATCTTTACCATCAGTATTGTAATACAGGGTTTGGCCTGACATTATGCCACCAAAACTATCAATTGTCTGCCTTACCTGCATTGATAGCTTCTCTTTTGATGGCCATGCCGGAGAGCCAAATGTTTTTTCAAGGCGGGTCCTGAGTTTCTCAAGCTCTTCTTTAAGGATAACTGCTTCAAAGTAATTATCGCAATCAGTCCTAAGCGTATCAAAATCAACGCCCTCTAATTCTTTTCTTATTTCATTAAACTCCATAGTAGTATAATAGCACTTTATAATAACTATTTCAATAAGCAGTTATATATATAAAATGTTTTGGAATTTAAATCGGCTTCCCCTACAGTAACAGTCTTAATGTGTTCTATACTAACAAAAAATTTATCTGTCAAACTTTGATTTTCTCCGATATCCCTATCAGTCACGAAAATAGCGCTCTTTTTTCCGGTTGGCTTACTCCAAAGCCCGAAATTAAAAGAATGGCTATTTTTAGAATTACTGACATAAAAAACATCTCTATCCTTGAGATAAAAAGCTAATTCGCTTAGAATAGCGTAATTATCGCTTACTAATACTGGGTCTGCTCCAAAAAGACTTTGTTTTATTTCTCCCACTTCATTAGAAAGCTCTCTCCAGCCGTAAAAATCTTTAAAAATATCGCTTAACCCGGCTTTCCCGGCGAAAGAAAAATTTATCATACTTATGCTAAGAATTGCCGAAAAAATAATCCCGCAGGCTAAGATTAAAATAAATATAAGCCTGAAAACTCTTACTGATATCAGGGCTTTGGATTTCAAAAGATCGATCTTTGAAGAAGCTAAAACTATTGCCGGAAGATAAGCCTGCGCTAACCAATCAGCATCCAAAGCATTCATTCTGATTAAAGATAATCCCGATAGCATACTAAAATTCAGATAAAAAAACTGCTTCATGATATATTCGCCTGGACTACTATAATCAGATTTTTTCGGCATTGCTGTTAATAACACCCATAAAAAAAGCATAAAGATCCCGGGAGATAAAACAAGTATCTGTAATAGCGTAAAATCACTCAAACTCCGCAATATTGAAATAAATTGATGCCCCGGATAGATACGCTTACAAATCCACAAAATGGTTTGGCTATGCTTAATAATCCATAATATGTTAGGTGTTATTACAAAAAATAATCCAAGTAAGGAAAGATAGATATTTTTTCTAAAAGCTCTATAGCGGCTGTTAAAAAACAGGATCATTAATAAAGAGGCAATAGTCAAAATAATACTGTAGTGGATCATGGCCCCCAAGCCCATACAAATGCCGAGTAAGACCCACCACATCGCTTTATTCTGGCTTGATGCTTTAAAAAAGGCAAACATTGTTGCCAGTATGAAAAACACAAGTATTGACTCTGGGACAGTAATAAGTGATTGGAGCCAAAAACCGGGGATAAAATTAAAAATCAATAACGAATATACTCCTACCTGAGGCCTGCCGGAAAACTCTTTGCCTGCCAAATAAATCATAATTGAAGAAAATGTAAAAAATAATTGAGATATGACCCTTATTGAGAATTGAGTATCGCCGAATAATTTTAGGAAGGCTTTGATTATCCAGGCCAGTAACGGCGGATTATCGTAATATCCTAAAGTCAGGCCTTTCTGCGCCTTAAGCCACCAATAAGCCTCGTCGTAATGCAGCTGCGATAAACCTGTTAAGTAAATTCTTAAAAAAAATAGTAAACCTAAGATTAAAATGAGATAGCGGCGGGAATAAATAAGATTATTAAAAAACATATCGCGAGGTTACATAATCAAATCAATATTTTTCTTTTCGGTTTGTCCTTCTTATTGCCTTAACCATACGCGCATGGGCCTCTTGCGGAGTCCTGCCTTCGGTAAGATGATCGCAGCAAATAGCGGCATACCCTTTACGGTTTTTAATCCTGAAAATACTCACCTTCAAATGGCCTACTTTATATTCCATATCACTCCTTCCTGTTTCGATACGGGCTATTGAGTTGCTCTTCTGGCGCACATTATTTCCGGGTTTAACTTTCCGTTACCAAGATCAAAAAGCTGTACAAAATAAAGCCATTTGCCATCGGCTGTAAGCGTGGGTTCCCCTACTGCGGTCGCGCCCTCGACTACAACTTCAGGCGTCAACCATATCCCGTCTTTCAATGTAGATCTGTATATCTTCATCTTGCCTTCCCTATCCGAGCTGAAATAAAGCTTATCGCCGAATAAAAAAGGCTGCATATCATTAGCATCGCTGTTAATGGGCTTCGGTAATATTGCCGGCTGAGTCCACTGCCCATCTACCTTCTTGGAATAAAATATATTATTCCTGCCGAATTGTGCCGGCCTGTCAGACCAGAAAAAAAGCTCGGTATCTTCCGGGTTAACATAAGGATCGTCTTCTTTATATGGCGAGCTCAAGACGTCAATTTTTTGGGGAGCCCGCCAGACGCCGCCTACTCTATCTGCAAAATAAATCTCGGTTTTTAGGGCGCTATCTTTTTCAATCATAAAATATGCCCTATCTTCATTTGAAAATACGATCCCGCCTATCGGATAACTCTTGCTAAGAGGATGCGGTCTGGCTTTTCCCCAGTCGCCTGAGGGGTCTTTTTGCGAATAGAACAAATCTGCCCTTGGGAATTGTCCGCAAGCAGGGCTACATTCATTAGCCTCGTCCCTGTTAGGCCCTATAACGACCATTTTCGGTAATTTAGTAAGGTCTATGTTTATATAGGCAAAATATAACTCTTGCCCGTCGCTGGAAATGTAAGGGCCGTCCTCCCATCCTGAGGTATTTACGGAGCTAGCCCTGACAGGCCGGGCCCAATCGCTGGATACAACAGCAACGCCGGCATCATCTGCGATATTATTTTCTAAAATCATCGTTTCTTGCTGTTGATTTCCAAATGCAGTATTGGAAGATAGCTCGTTTAATATTTCTGCACAACCACAAAGAGCTAATGATGCTACAATCAATAATATATATTTAGCCAACTTCATAGAATACCCCTTTTCTTTTTAATCGATCTATGTAACTTTTTAAAAAATCCAGGCTGTATTATTTTTTCTTTCTCTTAGGCTTTCCTGCGGAACAAAGATACTTTACAAACGGTGATAACCTGCCTTTCTCATAAGGAAAATCTTTACAGTCCTGAGGCTTAAGCCCATAATCTATCATATGGATCGAACACAGGCCTTCCGGAGTCAAAAAAACACAGGGAGAATCACCAACGCTAGTGCTGGTTGCGTAACCGGAAGGAAAATCGTCATCTTTAATCAAATGGAAAAAATCCCCGCCCTTAATCCCTAACTCAAGTATTTTCTTCGCTTCCTCCAGGTCTAACCATGCTCCGGTTAAACAACACTCCTTCTGATCCTTGCATTTATTACAATCAATCTTTGTTCTTCTTGCCATCAAAATCCCCTTTTTAATATTTTATCTTGAAATCTTTGTTATTTCGTATTTAAGCACACCTGCCGGAACTTTTATCTCTACGATATCCTTAACCTTGTGATTGAGCAACGCAGCACCTACTGGCGAAGTTGTTGAAATCTTGCCTTCGTCATAATTAGCCTCTTCTTCGGAAACAAGCATATATTCAATGATTTCACCGGTCTTTTGGTCTTTTAATTCAACTTTCGCCCCGATAAGGACTTCATCGGTGGACATTTTTTCATTATCTATTATCTGCGCATTGGCGAGCTTATCTTCCAGTTCCGTTATCCGTTTTTCGTTAAGGCTCTGCGCTTCCTTGGCAGCGTCATACTCGGCGTTTTCTGAGATGTCGCCATGAGCCCTGGCCTCGCCTACCGCCCTGGATAACTCCCTACGCTTGACATTCTTAAGATACTCTAATTCTTCAACTAATTTTTCAAACCCTGCTCTTGTCAAATATATGCTGCCCATTTGTTCTCCTGTGTAAGATTGTTTATTAAGTTAGGATATTTAAAAGATTGAGGCCGGTCTTTTGGTCAATTTCTTTTGTAGCCTTTACGCCTTTAAGTTCAAAAACAACTGCTTCTATGACAAGGAATACTTCTGATTTTCCGCGGATGCATCCGGTAAGGACCTTATTTTTCTTGCCCATACTGCCGTGAATATGTATCTGCGGGCCTGATTTATTTGTAAAAATCGTACCCATACCCATAACCTCCCAACCATTTCTGAAGTTGACTTTATTTGGCCGAGGAGGAATAACCGGCAATTTCGGGCCGGTTACTAATTCACCCTTTTTTAAGGCCCCTATAAATACAAGGCCGGCTGTTTTAATCTTTTCTTTCCTGGCAAGGCGAATCAGCTCATCAATTAATATATCGCCATCATTAAATTTCAACAGGAAAACCCTGTTTATTGTCCCTTTAGTATATTGCACAATAGCCTCATGATTTTATTTTACAGTATATTATAGCTCAAGGCGTAAAAGGAACAATAGAAATATTAGTTCACTGTTCACGGTTCACTGTTCACAGTCGATCTAATATAAATTTTAACAAACAACTAACCACCAGTAATGAATTGATCCTTTTTATTACCTATAAGTCACAAGGCTACTTTTGCATCCACTGTGAACTATGCACTGTGAACTATGAGCTAACCCTGCTTTTACCTACTTAATTATTATGCTCTATGGAAGCTATATATTGGGATATGCTGCAGCGTTTTTCCGGGTCTATGTTTTTAAACCAGATGCCCAGCCTTCTTTCGCTATTATTGAACAAGATATTTGACCGGATCTCTCCTGTTAATTCCAGCGGTTCATTAAAAATAATAACCCCGTTCCTATCCATACGGAAAAGGATAAACATTACTATAAGTTCTGCGTATATAGGTATATTATGCTTAGTGACTATGGATATGCCTTCCTGGCTTAAGTCAAGAGCCTGGGCTTCGATCTCTTCTCCTGCAGGCAGAGAGATCATTTGAAAACGAGGGCTAAGCTTAAACCATACGCTTAAGTTAACCTTAAGGCGCTGAAACCTTCTCCTGTCACAATGGCAACACCCCATAAACACCTCTTAAGCTGACGCACGTTACCTATCAAACAAAAACCACGGTTAAGACAGCTATAGTACATCTTCCTACCGTGGCAGAAATGTTTATGAATGAAGTATAACTTACAAAATACATCTTTTCAAGCCAGCCTGGGATTTTCGGCTTCAAAGGCTGGAGTTAACAAAAAACCCGCTTTACGCGGGTAATTTAAAGGGGGCGAAGTCTCTTGAACCCTTTCCGGAAATTCAGGACTTTCTCGCCCCCTTGGGTTAAGGCTCAAACCTCTACCTTACTTTCGCCTGAATTTCCTTCTTCTTACTGGGTACAGTTAGAGTATAACACATGCGCCCGATTTTACAAGGCCCCCTCAAAAAATATTTTGACTAATACTCCAGGACAGCTATAATTAAAGCGGAGGTGACAATGCTAAATACGATAATAAACTTTGGCACTAAAGACTGGTCTTTAGTCCTGGCTGCATTAATAATAATACTCTGCCTCCTTGAGATTGAAAGGCTAAGGGCGCTATTTGAGATAGAGCTTAAAAAACGCCTTGTCCCGCAATTAGGCATGGAGTTAATCACCGACTCTAAAGTAGGCGACAACGGATTTTTTCTGAAAAACGAGAGTTTCCTTATAGCCAGAAACATAAGATTTGATCCTGTCTTCTGGGAGATGTCTGATCTTGGCTTTCCTGTAAAATTAATACTGAAATTCGCAGGCATAGATTTTATCAGGTCCAACGAAAAAGTAAAAATTGACTTTGAAATCCTGGATGAAGATAAGAAGCCGCGGCCAGAGATTACTGATAAAGTATTACCTCATTTGATCAGACCGAGTTTTAAGGTAAGGGTCCATTATTCGAATATCGAGGATATAGCTTTCAATGCGGTATTTGACAAGAAAAGAAATAAATTCCTGCTTGAAAAGATAGAAACCCTGGCACAAGAACCTCACTAAAACAAAAAGCTATTTATTTTCCAGCTTAGCTAACCTTTTTTCTAAATTATCCATCCGGACATTAAGGTGGTCTATCTTCTGCTGCATGCCTCCGGCAGCCTCTTTAAAAAAGGGGAAATTTTTATAAACTGCGTTTCTTGCCGCCCGGTTCTCTATTCTTATTACCAGCCAGATAACAAAAAGAATTAGAAGTATATCCAGAATCGTAAAGTTACCGTCTTTCAAAGCTGCTCCCGCAAACATATACTCGATCATAAAATCCCCCCTTTTTATATAACAGCTACTGCATTTTGTTATTTGAGGAGTTGTTAAGGACAAGCTGATCCAGGCTCCAAGGAATATCTTGAGAGAGTGATAAGCATATAGCAGCGCCTAATAAGCCGATATCCCTGGCCTCCTGAAAATTGAGAAGAATAAGAATCCCTATTAACTCTATTGCTGCCAATGCCGCAATCAAGCGGGTTTTCAGGCCTAATATCAATAATGTCCCCGTTGCCACTTCCATGAATCCTATTATGTTCACAGAAACAGAAACCGGAATCGGCAATCTTTGGAAAAATTCCATTGTCTCGATCGACCGTGCCCAAAAATCGTGCTGGAATTTGCCTATGCCAAAAATAATAAACACTGATCCGAGGCTGACTCGCAGGAGGAATAAGCCGAGATTTTTTAAAATCATTTAACCTTTATCCCCTCTTCCTTCTTGCCCATAATGCTGCAATAACCTTCGACGGAAATAGTATCCCCCTCTTTTACGTCCGGGATCAAATAGGTGACGATTCTGTAGTCAGCGTTGTCCTGCCTGGATAACTTATGCTCCAGAATCTCCTTGCCATTTACAGCGACATCTACTTTACTCACATAGTGCCTATCCGGGTCTTCTACGGGATGGGTGATCTTTGCGGTAAGTATACTTGTAGATTTATCGTATGATATTTCAATCCGTGTCGGTGGATGAGCGAAAACCGAAGAGGCAAAAAATAATACTAATAAAATTACAAATAATATTTTCTTCATCACTGCCTCCTATCTTAACTGGTTCTTTGCGGCAGAACCATATCCTGCGCCTTAAGGTATATTTTCTTAAACTCAGGCGCCAATATAAACCCCCAGATCATTGCACCCAAAAAAGAAATTACCAGATTACCCCTTATACTTATTACTGCAGGCATGAGGACAAAAAGCCCTATCATCATAGGATATACCGTCTTCCAGTTCATCTTCTGCAGTTCTTTCGAAAATGGCCTTTTTTCAACAGGTGTAGCGTAAAATCTAGCATAATTATCTATATTTCTCCTTAAGCCAAACCTGACCCAGTAACAAAAAGGAAGCATTATATATACCCCGATAATGTAGGAAAAAGTATAAAATTTTGTCCAAAACAGATAGATACCCAAAAGCACTGCTACGATTGAACAAGCATAATGAAAATTGGGGTTGGCAAATTCTGAGACAGGTTTTCTTTCGAAGAACATGAGTACTGCGGTAAAAAATAAACCAAAGAGCACTCCGAATATCAATCCGGAGGTTAAACCTATAATAAACAGTCTGAAAGGGTTGGCATTGTAAGTCAGACTCAAACCAAGTGAAAATAACACGCCAAAGGCAACACCGGTAAAAACAGCAATCATGACAAACAACTTAAGGAATCTTCTCATGCCCACCTCCTTGCCCTAATTATAGCGCTACAAAACAAAAACCCCAAGCATAATATTTATGCCTGGGGTTTTTATAAAAGGCCTCCGCTCAATAATTCTCAGCCAATACTTCGTAAAATGACTGCGGGTGTTTACACGCCGGGCATTCCTTAGGCGGCTCGTTCCCCTCAAAGATATATCCGCAGTTAATACAATGCCATTTTACCGCCGTTTTCTTCTTAAATACTTCTTTATCCTTAATATTATTTATCAGCTTCCTGTACCTTGATTCATGGAATTTTTCGACTTTTGCCACCTGTTCGAACGAACGGGCAACGTCCATGTAACCTTCATCATGGGCTATCTTGGCAAAATCCGAGTAAAGCGTCGTCCATTCCATATTTTCACCGGCTGCCGCTTCTTCAAGATTTGATTTGGTATCTTTAATCATTCCGGCAGGATAAGTCGCAGTTATCTGCACATCCCCGCCTTCTAAGTGTTTAAAAAATACCTTTGCGTGCTCTTTTTCATTCTCGGCAGTTTCTAGAAAGATATCAGCTATTTGCTCATAGCCTTCTTTTCTGGCCGCAGATGCAAAATAAGTATAGCGGTTTCTAGCCTGAGATTCTCCGGCAAAAGCTGCCAATAAGTTTTTTTCGGTTTTACTGCCTTTTATTGACTTACCCATCCCTGCCCTCCTCAATTAATAGCATTTCTTTCTTGCAACAAACTAATGTCCCCCCTCCGACTTTAGTAACAGTAACCTCATTGCCGCATACGCTGCATTTATATTTCTCGCCGACCTTTTTGACTGCCATATTGGCCTCCTCTGTTAGTCACATTTACATTCTACTCATAAAATCAGCCGTGTCTAATAATATTTTTGCTGCATTCGAAAGTGTATCCTGCGCTGGTCTTTAGAATTATAAGCATGGCCTTATTCCGAGAAGCCATTCTTGCCAATTCTTTCTTGATTTAACGATAAGATGCTCCTACAATATAAATTATGAATATACTCTTTATTTATACCAATATAAATGCCTACCATTCAGATTATTATTCTTTCGGGTTAGCATCAATAATAAGTGTGACAAAGGCCTCAGGCCACACCGCAAGGCTGTCTATAGTTAATTCTTTTAACGATTACCGGATGGTTTTAAGGGAAATCGATGAATTTAACCCGCAGGTTATCGGCTTTACTTCTGTTTCCTCTCAATTCATGTTCGTAAATAAGCTTGCTGCCAAGATTAAAGAGAAATATAAAGATACTATAATCGTTTGCGGAGGGACGCACCCGACAATAAACCCGGATTGCCTTTTAGAAAGCAGGGATATTGATGGTATATTCATCGGAGAAGCAGAAAATTCTTTTATTGAATTTTTGCAGAAAATAGAATCCGGAGATGACTTTAAAACTACGGATAATTTTGGATATGTCGAAAATAATAAATTAATAACAAATAAGCTAAAACCGCTTGTTAGTGATATCGCCTCCCTGCCTTACCCGGACAAAACAACATATCCATACGCAAAAGTAATACGTAAGACTTTTTACGCCCCTTTTCTTTTCCTAAGAGGCTGTCCCTGTAACTGTGCTTATTGCAGCAATCATGCTATTGCAAAAAAGTATTCGCTTATGGCATTTTTTCCGCGCTACAGAAACCCCGAGTCAAGCATAAGAGAAATCGAGGAAGCATTTAAATTGTCCCGGATAAAATTCATCCGCATAGTTGACGAAATATTCGGTATAGACGCAAAATGGAGAGAAGAATTCTGTAATAGTTATAAAAAAAGGATCAAAGTAAAATTCCACTGCTTTACAAGGCCCGACATAGTAACGCCGGATTACATAAAGCTTTTAAAAGACTCCGGATGCCATTCAATATCAATCGGCATCGAATCGGGCAATGAACACATCAGGAACTTTATTATGAAGAGAAAAATATCTGATAAGCAAATCATAAACGCATTTGACCTAGCCCATAAATACGGGCTTAAGACCAGCGCAATAAATATGATCGGCCTTCCTCAAGAATCCGAAGAAATGGTCTGGGATACAATAAAGTTGAACCGAAGAGTAAAACCAACGATAAGCGGAGTTAATATATTTTACCCATATAAAGGGACTGAACTTGGGGAGTATTGTTTTAAAAACGGCCTAGTTGATACAGAAGCTTATTCAAAATTTTCGAATGAAAGAAGGGAGAGCATTCTCTTATTCTCTAAAGAATACCGTGATAAGCTTATCTATTATAAGAATAGATGGAGAGCTTTTGTATATCCCGATAATTTGCTATTTGCTTCAGATAGAATAATCAGGGATTCATTTATAGGAAACCAGCTTAGGAAACTCAAACATTCCATACTGCGATGGAGCAAAGTTAGTTCATAGTTGATAGTTCATAGAAAAGCTCACAGTTCACAGAGTACAGAGGACAGACAATCAAGCCTAAGAAATAAATATAACCGTCTCCTTTATTCCTGTTTCTCTAAAATAACCTTTATATGCCTAGGTATCAACGTGCTACAAGCACCGCTCATTTCATCAGAAGCATATCCAATCCAGCCAATAATCGGAATTAATTTCTCAATAAAACACCAACCACTTTCCTTCGATATAATATTAGTTATGACTGTGCCATAACCTTCTTTATCAAATCGCACACTAAAACCTTCTCCATAATGAGTTTTTAGCGGTGCATGGCAGGGTGTTTGGCATTTAAATATAGTCTCTTTTCTTCCCCATGAGCCGCTTAAAATATTAACATTGGCCCCAGAGGGTATCGAGTCTATTCTTATTGTCTGCGGCACCAACCTAGACCCTTTGGCTAAATCGGCGCAACCAGATAAAAATAAAACCAAAAACAGAAGAAAAAATGAATATTTCCTTTTCATGATATTTTATTATACCCCTAGAAACCAAAGACTCCAAGCCCTTTCGAGCCGGCGAGCGAGGATCTTGGAATACTAAATAAAAACGCCTGCCAATCATTTCTGGCTAACGGGCGAATTTAAAGGGGCACCGACCTACGAGATCTTGTATAAGCAAAATCGAGTCCCGAGCTGCCCTAAATTAATTTTGCAGCGAGGGACAGGATATTTATCCCTCGTTTCTAACAAGAGTAAATGGAAACTCGGGATAAAATAATAGCCCCTACAGTCAAAAACTATAGGGGCTATTATTTTAAAGGAGCACCGACCTACTCTCACATATCCTTACGAATACACTACCATCGGCCCTGAGGGTCTTAACTACCGTATTCGGAATGGGAACGGGTGTTTCCCCCTCGGCAAAGGTACTCCAAGATTTTTATATAAAGCAATGAGAAATCGCAGTCCCGAGTCCGCCGTAGCTGGACGAGGGGCAAATTTTCACAATGCTATCATTTAATCCCTCGCATTATACACATTATTAATAAATGCTCGGGATTAAATTTTGCCATCTTAAAACGACAAAATTTAACAACTATTATTCAAGTAAGATAGAAAACTAAACCAAAAGAGACAATTTAAAGGCCAAGCCGATTGGCTGATTAGTACGCATTAGCTTAAATCCTTACGGATCTTACACTTTGCGCCTATCGAGGTCGTAGTCTACGACCTGCCTATAGTGCCTTGCGGCACAGGGATACCTATTCTTGGGGTGGGCTTGGCACTTAGATGCTTTCAGCGCTTATCCCTTCCGGACATAACTACCCAGCCTTTGCCCTTGGCAAGACAACTGGAACATCAGCGGTCCGTTTCTCCTGGTCCTCTCGTACTAAGGAGAACTCCCCTTCAAGTATCCTGACGCCCACATCAGATAGAGACCGAACTGTCTCACGACGTTCTGAACCCAGCTCGCGTACCCTTTTAACCGGCGAACAGCCGGACC
>QZKH01000009.1 GCA_003598025.1 Candidatus Omnitrophota bacterium | reverse complement strand
TTCAAAGCTTTCCCTGGAAGCAGTGTAGGCATCTTGGACATTAGATTCAGCGCGAAGTATGGCCGGGATATAGGCAAGGTTAGCTACGTTGATGAGCTTGACTTTGCCATCCTGTATGGTTAAACTGCCGTAATTAGTTGAATTCAACTTGCCTGATTCACCAATTGTAAATTCAAATCTATTTCCATGTTGCTTAATGTTATGCGCGTAAGTATACTGTTGTGCGCTAAGACTACTACCGTCGAATTTATATTCAAAATCTAAACTGTTATAACGGAACCCGCCGTGCGTCTTAACTCCATTTGTTTCATAAGTGTGGTCAACATATAATCCTGCTTGATTTGTACTAAGGGCCCTGAATCTGCCTACGCCGGAAATCATTGTGCCTGTTTCGTTAAAATAGGCTGTCTGGCCGCCGCTTACCATCTGCATCTGCCCTAATCTGTTGCCTGAATTATCGATTATTGTCGCAAAATCAAGAAGCGGTTTTTGGCCGCCATGATAGTTCATGTTGCGCTGATCAAGGGATATTGAACCAGGATTAAAGTTAGAAGCAAAATTAGTTTCTACTCGTTGCCCGCTTGCCTTATCTCCTTTAGCAAAAACATCATATCCGCTGCTTTTTATTTTCTCTACATCAGCTCTCGTAACTGCCGAGCCTCCACCTTCACTCTTAGCAGCTGAGATGGGATCATTCGGCGTTGAAACCAAAACCGGGAACCGAGGCATATCTTGCCTGCTCGTAAAAATTATCTTTTTAGATCCGTCAATATAGCCGCTTACCGGCTGCCAATTTTTACCATTATCAAAAGAAGCTTCACTAAAACCAGCTAAAGAACCTTGCACGGGCTCACCACCATTTTCAAAAGCAATTTGCTTGAGTTTAATGAAAGCGGTAATGTCTGATAAATTATTCCAAGTATATAAAACCGCTTTATTACCGTCTAAGCCTTGGTATTTTGAAATCAAGCCAGGATTAGTAACAAAACCTGCACTATTAATATCAGCGCTTACCCCATTTAAAGAAGCGTTATTTTGCCTGGCAACAGCAACAAACTTGGCGCTTGGCGAAGCAGTATCAAACTGTTGGACAGAAGAAACAAACTCTTTCATATTGCCTTTAAAATTATGCCTGACATTACTAAACATGGGCGAATAGTCCATATTTACATTGCCAAGGCCCTTGACAGTCCCAAAACTCAGGTTAGCAAAATGCTGCTTTGCGCCATTTGTAGAATCGGCCGAATAAACATATTGTGCTAATTCACGTGTATCCCATTCTGGAAGATTAGCTACATTAGCTCCTGCGCCAGCAGAAACTTCGTCTGCCTTCAAGCCACCATTTGTATTAACCCCTCTTAAAACCGTCGAAGAATACAATCCGCCTTTTGATAATACTGCCGGATTAACGCTGCCATTGGTAAAATCTACCGTTACGTTCTCCGTCCGGTTTACACTATTAAAATCCTGCGCCATCTCTGCAGTCAATCTTGTCGGAGAGCCTGCTTTTAATACCCAATTTCCATTATTAGGAGTAAAATTTACTGGAGTTCTTGATAAATCAACTGATGTAGAGACTCCAAAATCATCTTTTCTTGAAACCCCTGTAAACTCAACCCCTTTTATGTTGCCTCTTGGCTCAACACCGACATTTTCCCTGATAATTGCTTCCTGCCCTAATATGAACATTCTATCCTGATATTCAATTCTACCGGGCAGGCTCTTCCAATAACCTTCTACGGGAAGAACATTGCCGCTAGAATTAACTGTGGCAATATATTTTCCTGTCTGGTCATGAGAGCCTAATCTAGTGTTTCTATAAGCGGGGTCTTTGCTTACTCCTGATAATTGCTGTTTCCCAGAACCATAAATGGTATCTCCTGGTTTTACATAAGCACCGGTTTGATAATTCCAGGACACGTGATCACCGGCTTTCGCTGTAACAAGGGCCACTTCGCTTGCTCCTGTGTCATATCCCCTCATATTACTGGGAGGAGGCTCTCTTCTGGCAAAATCTCTTGTGCTAACGGTTCTAGGGTCATTATCAAGCATCGCTACCATATTATTGTTAATAAATGCTTTATTCTGATAGGCGACATAATTTACGCTTATACCGTCAGCGTTGGCATATACCGGAAGAGTATCAACAGCTACCGAATCATTAAAAATAGTTACCGACGCTCCCGAGTCTCTAAATGTATTCAACTTTAACTCTTGAGCGAACTTTCTACCCGATGGGTCATTATTTATTTGTTCTATAATATTAGTATCATCGGTCCTAACAGTTCTACCGTCTAATCCGTTATCAAACCAGACAAGTGTGCTGCCAACAGGATTGTTTACATTCGATGATGTGGTATAGCCGACCATTAGTGGATTAATAAAATTCTTACTATTTACATCCATAAAACCGGCCTTATTTACGCTCATAGGGGAAGAAGCAAAATAAGTAGGCGTATTGTTATATGCGCTAAAACTTGGCATCTGTGGCATAGAAAATCCGGCTGGTATATTGTAAGTATCCCCTCCCATGTTTTGATAACCATTATACAAACGTCCACCCGTAGCACTGCTTCCTCTCCAGCTATCATCCTTTCTTGCGCCCTTAATCTGTTTAGCTTCAACATCAGAAATAGATGTAATTAAATCAATCAAGTCTAGAGTTAAAATATAACCGCTAAAATCCTCTAAGAATTTCTCTTTTGGTAAGAATTCTTCCTTGTGTTCATCAGCAAAATAAACCTTATCCTCACTTATCTTGGTAACTAAAACATAGTGTTCTTGTTTAAGATGGGCAATGAATGGAACAATGATATTTGCCTGGCCTTCAGATAGTTTTGTTAAATCGACTTTGGCAGGATAAAGTTTCTTGCCGAAATATTCTGATGTCTTAGCCAAAGAATAAAGTGAGTTAAGTATAACCTCGGGGTTGCCTTCGGGCTGAACAAGAGAATTAACGATATCAATGGTCAATGCCATTACCGCAATATCTTGCTCAAGGACTTGTACTTTATTATAATTTAAATAATCGTATAAGGCCTTTGAGCCGCAGGGTTTTCCCTTTAACCAAGCATATAATTCTTCGATCCTTTGCTTACTAAGGCTTAAGGGTTTATCTAATTGCAGAGTTAGCGTGGGTGAAATTTTTATAGCATTGATTTGTTTACCGGAGATATCTTTGAGGATATTTTTTACTGCTAGTGGTATATCGATGTTATCAGGCGCGCTGTTTAGAAAAGCAGGCCTGTAGGCTGCTGGCTGGCGCCAGATAATTCTCCAATCGTATTCAACTGCCTGGGCAACCTGCTGGGGAAGGAAAACTGCCAGTATTATAAAAGCAACTAATCTGATCCAGGCTTTGAAACTAGACTTAAACCCTGTATCTTCTATTCGCATCTCTCCAGGATTTTTTTCTAGGTTTTCTTTTCTCATCACGATTTATTTTTTAAACCTTTTTAAAACTTCTTATTAACACTTTAAAAAAAACCGGATTGTCAATACTTCTTTTGTATCGGCAACCCGGCTATCCTAATAAAAATCCAGTCCTTTTTAGGACCCGTGGCTTTGTGTCCTCCGATCACTCGGAGTTTACCTTTTTCGCTTCCTGCTGTTTGCATCTGAAGTATAACATATATATAATATATTAGTCAAGTAAAAATTATGCTAAAAAAGGAAGCGTTTTCAAATCCAAAAATCGTATAACATGCGTAGGCTCATTGAGTTTCAGGCCAGCTTAAATCAATAAAAATTTGATTAGTTTAGTTGCAGAATTTACTTTTCTAAGGGTTTTTGAGCTATGGTTATAGTACTGGGATATTAAAAGGGGGCCCTCATTTGCTTGGCAGCGAATTTTCGGGACTCAGCCCCCCTTTAACATTTTAAAATCATCTTGCTTCAGATTGGACATTTATATTACCAGATTGGACATTATTCTTTTGATTAATTTGTCCATTCAGTGAATTAGTTGGTGTTTTATTCTTAGAAACTTCGGTTATGTTTGGTGATTCTTCCTTGCTTCTTATTCTATATTCTCCTAATTTACCTGAATTTGCTCTAATCGTATAGAAGGGATTAGGAAATGGGGCTAACATATCTGAAAAAGTAGTGCCTAAAGCAGCATTATGCTCCATCTGCTGGAGGGTAAAAGGCATCTTGGGGGAATTAGTCGCAACTATCCTTTCCGGCCTAATGTTGAACGCTTTTCTGGCCCAATATGACTGTGCCACTGTACCCTGGATATTGTTAGCTGTGGCTCCTATGTTCGCATTAACATAAGAATTAGCAAGCGTATTGGCCCAACCTTTTTGAGCAATACTTTGAGACGTTTCCTGAACCGAATCTGTGTAATTTACGACATCCATTGCCGTAACATCCTCTGACCACTTTGCAGGACGCCCAAAAGAAAATGTTTTAGATACCGTTTCTGCGCTTGCCTGCGCTATACTTAAACCAACTGCCTGCCCTAAAGTTGGCTTCTGTGAAAGAACACCTACTGTTATACCATAAGCCTCTTTACCATATAGCCCTACATCATGATGACTTGGCTTTAACCCAGTTCGATATGCAGCTTCTAAATACTGTTTCCGTTCTTCTTCATAGCTCCCACGTTGAGCCAAACTATTCATAATATCTTGTTGAGAAACACTTGGACCAGTACTTAATACTTGCTGGCCTTCTGGCTTAGGAACAAATAATGATTTATTCCAATCTTCTGAATTGGATATTCTGCTTTTGTTCCAGGCTATGCCACGTATTGTAGCCGTTAACATATTAGCAGCGTAAGATACTCCCATATTTGAAACTGAGGAGGAGCTATTAAGGTTTTTGTTTGCCACGGCTTGAATTGTCCCACTAACAACACTATCAAATAATTCGAAACGAAGCCCATCCCAAGTCTGAACGCGGAATAAATCCGATCTTGTAACTCCGATTGAATCAATGGCTTGCTTGGTAGAACCTCCGCTGGCTATAACATCTGTAACCGCACGTCCAGCTCTTTCCCTGCTATTAACCATAGCCCAATCACGGACTGTTTCCGGACCACCATATGATGGCAGATTACTTAATTGCTGGTCTGCTCTTTGCCTTTCGAGAGGATCTTTATACTGGGCTAACACCTTTGCCTTCATTTGTTCTGGGTCTATATCCCCAATACCCAAAACATTCTGTAAATCAGCCAAGTCGCTTTGTGTAGCTGAAGTCTTGCCTTCTTGGCTCCATTTATCTTGCATTCTGTTGTATTCTCTACTAATCCGAGCATTATCTTTAGCTGATCTATATTCAGTTGCCGCGTTAATAATATTTGTTCTCTGCTCTAAATTAGTGGCTATTTTATCTTGTTTGTTACCAAAATTAGGTCTTAAGTTATTAACATCAGCTAAATTACTCACAACCGGGCCTGTAACCGCTTCAGCTAATCCTGACACGAGAGGCGCCAAGTATTGCTTTCCCTCAGGCAATGCTTCTCCAGCTAATATTCCAGCTCCCTTTGTAACTATTGTTGGCCACTCCCTAAAAGTATCTAGTGCTGCTTTGGCCGGACGAGCAGAAGGATTACGATCATATATGGTGTAGACATCTCCAGCACCTGCTTTTGCCATATACTTTTCAGAATTATACTGATTTAGATCAACTTCTTTGCCCAGCTTGGTCGTTCCATCCCGTTTTGCTGTTTCTACTTGATAAAATCTTACTTGTGGCAATACTACTTTACCTCCGGAAGCTGCCACAATAGAATCCAGAGTCCCAGAATATATCTTTCCATTAATGTCCACTTCATAGGAGTCTCCGGAAGCAGCTACTGCTTGCCTACTTATATCTGCTACTTCTATAACTTTATCTGCTCTCCCACCTTGACCTTGTTGAGCGCCTACAGGATGAACATCATAAGTTTTACCATCGACCTCTATCTTAAGCGCTCCTTCATCCTGTTTACCTTGAACAGAAATAACGGGCTTATCGGCAGGGTTGAATATTTCACGGCTAAAATTCACAGCCATCATCCCCGTTGTCATGCCTGCAATCTGCCCAATAGCACTGGGTCCCTTACCGCTATCGATCCTGCTTTTATCAATTGCATAAATGGTCGCTCCTTTTGCCAAGCCTTCTAAACCACCTACGGCGACACCTTTAGCAATTGAAGATACGGCTATAGGATTAATCGGGGGAGAAGAGCTTGCAGCAGCAGTAGCGCTTCCACTCAATGGCTGTCCAAGATAAATCTCTGGATTTAAAGCTCCGCTTGTCACTCCGGTTGCTACCGATGAAACTACAAACGTAGTACTCGGGCTCCAGTCATTATAAGTACCGTAAGCAGAAACAGCTCTGCCTACCTGGCTGGTTGCTGCTACTGTATTAAAACCCTGCAGCATATTTCCAAATTGCAGGCTTTGCGTAAAAGCATTGGATAAAGAAAAACTTGATAATGTCCCGTTCAAGGCAGAACTTATCGCAGAGCCGGCGACACTGCCGACAGCAGCAGTTGCAACGCCTATGGCTAAATTGCCAATATATTTGCCGCTATCAAACTCAGCTAAATCACCGCCGCCTGCGCTCCTGCGGGCATAGGCATGTTTAGGGAATATTGTAAAAAGGCATAAAAATACCACTAACATGCTGCTGAATATTCTTATGATATTTTTATTCGCCGTCTTGCACATGTTTATTCACCTTTAGCTTGCGAAACAACTCGGATACTGGTTTCTGTATTGCTCCACTATCTGCTGATACCTGGCTATCCTTTCATTCAATTCTTCAATGCTGCCGTTAATCGCGTCTACTGCGCCTGTGATACTGTCAACACCCGGCATACCTGATAAAGCATTAGCTACTGAATCCCTTTGCGTTCTAACTGATTGCGCAGATAATCCGTACAAACTAGCATAGTATCCCAAATCCTCTATATCTTGATTTAATTGGCTCCCAAAGACAATAACTGCTTCTTTATAACCGATCTGCGCGCTCAGCTGATTTCTAAATTGGGTTACCTTGGAAACCGGGATATTAAAAAATGGATTTGAACTCAAACTATCTTCCCAATCTTCCATAGTCTCAGCCATGTCATCCAACTGCTCTTTATCCTGCTCTAACGGAGCTTTGTAATTCTCTAACCTATCTATATCTACCTGTAATTCATCTATGGTCATATCCTGGATACGCTGTGCTTCATCTTCGTAAGTCTGAGCTAACCTTATATTAGCTTGCGCTTCTGCTTCAGTTAAACTTGCTGCTTCATCCCTTAGTGCCTGTGCCTTATCGAGAAGCTCTTGCCTTTGCCCATCATAATATTCGATTAAACCGTTAAATTCAGCTATTGATTCATCCATCTGGTCAATGGCATCCTGGTCAGCCGCAGCTCTCTGCTCAATCTGGCTCCTTACTGCAGCTACTTCTATAGCGGTTATCCTTACACCGTCTGGATCAAGCAGCCTCACTATCCATTCATTAAAAGTAAATATAATCGAACCAAAAGAATCAATATCATCCTGCAAAGTATTCTTAAAATTATTCAAAGCTGACAATTCTCCGGAGGTAGCATGCTGCCGGGCAGACCACTCATCTGCTGCCTCGCTCATCAAATCATATGCATTATTCTCCGCGCCCTCTTCTTGAGTAAGGTTCAATCTGCCGATTACCCCATTTTCTCCAAGAGCTTCAATCTGCTGAGCCATTCTTATTATCTGATCTTCATAATTACCGACAAAATCCCTGATTGACTGGCAACTCTCTTCTGAAGGGGTAGCTATTGTGCCATCATCAAAAATATTATCATCAATATCCAAAGTACCTCCATCAAGGTCTGTTGCCTGGGTTACATTCAAAGCATACTGTTCTCCCTGGCCGAATACATCCGCGGATTCCCTGTATTTCTGCTGGATATTACGCTGCAGATATATCCGCATAGCCATCAAGGCCGCAATAAAAATGCAGATAAAAACAGCGTACTCAATTGTGCTTAACCCTTTAACCGTTCTTTTCATTTTTGTTCCTCTGCAACTTTATCATAATAGTGGTAAAATCCAAATTCAAAACACTGTCCTTGTATCCCTTTGAGTCTCTAAAAACACCTATTTCGCATTTGTCGCCGTTTGAATTAACAAAATATACACTCCCAAAAAGACCGCTAAAATCATCCCCATCCATAGCTAAATCCGGATATTCTACTTTACCTTTTGCCTTATCCATGAGCGCCTCTTTACTTATATTCTCAACCGGGTTATCCTTAGAAACAGTCCAGCCGTAATCCGGCATTTTCTCTTTATAAAATGCTAAGATATCTTTTGGACTATCCTTACTGGTTAAAATACCGAATGTAATATCATTCTTATCGTAAACGCCTATTTCATTGGAGCCAGGGTATTGCGGCGCAAAATTTATACTTGAATGGGCGGATTGTGCATTGACTTCTACACCGGATGCGCGATCCATAGCCTTTAATCCTTCGGCTACCGCAAACTTTGTTTTTTTGCTTAAAGCATATTTCTCCGGTATAAAACTTATAGCTAACATTTTATTATCCTTCATAAACAAGAGGTTAGTATCACTGAACTTGGTCAAAGATGGATCAACTTTAACATTTGGCATAGTGCTAAATTTATCCAGTTCTTTATGCGGCAGGAATTCTTTCCAGCCGAGCTTTGGCAGCCTATTCCTATAAAAACTTATAACGTCTTCTATGCTTGCATTTGTCTCGTAATACTTAAAGTCAAAATCTATGCCTCCGACTGAACGCACTTTATGGTTTTGTTCAACTGCACCAGCCGGCACAGGCAGGCCTTTCTGATCCCACCAGGCAGCATTAAGGTAATTAATATTTATAAATAACCCTATTATTAAAACCATCATTATTTTACTTCTTAAAGAAAACATTCCTGCCCCTCCATTTTAAAAAGAACATTGCGGGTTGTTTGCAACTATTACGTCAATCTCATTCTGTAACTCAAATGCCTGATATCTATATTCCGTAACATCATACTGATATTCAGCTAACATCTGCTGTAACTCTTCAAGGTCTAATTCTGCTCCCGAAGACCCGAAGTTATCAATCTGCTCCTGCAATGCAGGTATTGTTACGTTTTCAAGGTCATCGGCCAGCTGTAATAGGCTCTCTTTCTCATCTCTAATAGACTCAACCTGCCCGGCAGCAATAGCACATTGGCTATTTATATCAGGAACAGATATACCGCCTGCAGGAAGAGGGTCGACTAAAATTATTGAAGCATCAAAATTCGGGTTAGGATAATAGATTTCACCGTTACCGTTAAAATTAACCATACTATAGCTAAACATATTAGGGTAACGCGTCCTCCAAATCCCAAGTTCAGCGCCTTCATGATGCTGTAAGGAGGCCATATAAAGCATGCGGTTATGGACTATATCATCGATCCAGGCAATAATCTGGCCTGATGCCGGGCTCATCACAGTAGAGCCGGTAGTTAATCCTGTCTCTGCTGCCACAAGCAAAGGAAATGTTGCAATCTCTTCTATCAAAGCTGTAGTATTACTAACCAGGCCTAAGGCATTATCTACTAAAGCGCCCGCATTATCAAGGCTACCCGCAGTAGCATTAGGGATACAGCAAGCAAGGCCGGCAGGAGCTGTAATAGGGACACAAATCATAGCAGCGCAACCCGCAGCAACAGCAAAAAAAGTAGAAGCTGTTCCGTAAAATAAAGAAGATGTCTCATATGAAGCCATCGCAGCCAAAAGGGCAGCCTTTATGGCAAAAGAAAGGGCGACGATACCGCTTAATATACCTATTTCAGCAGCAAACGGCATTTTAGTTACCCTTAACTTATATTTATTTACGTCCTGCGTATATTGCGCTACCGCAACTAAATGGCCTCTTAATTGCCTGTCTGTCCATGGATAAATATAAAGATAGCTATGCTGCAAGCTGCTTAAAAATAAAGAAAAGGTCATCCGTGAATTGGCAAAACTAAATGTTGAAAGGTCTAAATCCGTAAAATCAAAATTTAAAAGATCGTTTACATTCCCAAAGTTAAATAAAGAACCGAAAGAAAGCAGCGAACTCAACATCCCGCGGAACGACTCTTCAAGAGGGTTCTCGCTTCTAAGCTTGGAGCTTATCCCGCTGTTCTTAAAGGCGAACTTGTACCCTAATTTTAAAGCATCGCGCCTGCCTGCCTGGGCCTGCCTTCTTATCTCCATAAAGAAAAACTTCTGGGCTATATAAAATGCGGTAACTGATACTATCAGGGAATAAATTGTACGCGTAAACCAGGTCATTACACCAGCGGCATTCATCGTCATAATTCCGGCTGTTACTGCCAACCCGGTGGCAAACCCGTCAAATGTAGAAGCTAAACTTAAGAGTGCTTCACCAAAGCAATTGCAGTTCGAAGGCAAACCTAATGCTTCTGCTGCTATACCAGCGGCTTCAGCAGCTCCGCCTTTTATCAATCCTATTATAGTTTCAACCATGGCTGTAGTTAATATCCCGGTTGCAATTGCTATCTGGATAGAAGAAGTAAGAAAGAACTCCTCATAAGCTACAATCATGTAGCTGTTAGAAATAGCCACATTATTAAATACAGAGGCCATAGCTGAGCCTCCGGCAAGGCTGCCTGCATCAACAGCATTACTGGTATCAGTCCTTACTAAGGCCACCTTACCTATATTTACCGATATCAAACTTAAAATTAATATGACGACGGTTAAAATAATAAATATAGGCAGCACCTGCCCTTTTTTACTCTTAAATTTATTCTCATGAAAAACACTAAACATGGTTATTCTCCTACCCCGCTGACATAAGGGGTATATTTATTAGTGTCTGTGATCTCCTCTTCTCTCTCTAGCGGCCACTGCATTTGATACATGAAAGACAGAAGCGGAGAAGTCCCTGCCTGAACTCTGGTCTCATTATATTCCCTCTGGCGGCGTATGATCTGGTTATTGGACCAGAACCAGAATTGCAAGATGCCGCCCAAAAGAATAATCATAGCAATCATAACAATGGCTGTCTCTAAAACAGTCTGGCCATTTTTATTCTTAATATTTTTTAATGCTGAGTTTCCCATGCTCTACCTCTTACAACTTCACTTCCAGCCGGGACTAAAGAGCTATAGCCATACTGGCCATCGGCTTTTCTGTACAAACGCTGTGCTACAACCCATTCCGGTATCCTGACATTAAATTCCTGGCCTAATTGGCCTTCCAGCCATTCTGTCAATGCTGCTTCCGTATCATCATCCGTATCAATGGGTATCCTCGGCCTGAAAGCAGAGTATATTGTCGTAGTTATCTCTTCGTTTAACGCTGACCTCCTGGTAGTAGAAATCTTATCCGAATCTTCGTTTTTTTCCTTGAGCTCCCGGAAAGTCGATGTCGCAGCAGAATCGATATTTTCCATGCTAAAAGATATATACTGACCTATATCTGAGTCCGAAAGTATGTCAATGCCGCCGAATAAAGAAGCCAGGTTGATCGGATTTTCGTCTTCATTCACTCTGTAAACTGCCAAATTCCATGATGAAAGCCCGACCTTAGGGACTGCCCAATATATTGATGAAGATGCAGAGACCGTCTGAGGTTCGCCCTTACGGTAATTATTTGATAAATCTACATATCTTTTATTTCTGGTAACGCTATAATCTACAGAGGCTCCGGCGCCAATTCCGGCATCTATAATCGGAAACATTGACGCATAAGCCAGTCCCCTTCTAAAAGACTCCATCTGCACATATTGCTGGTCGCGAGTCTGCTGAAGGTAGCTTAATAGAACCCCGGCAATAAATAGGATGATTATTCCCATTATTGACATCTCTACTAAAGCTTGGCCTTTATTTGAATTAATTTTGATAAACATTATTAGCCTCCCAGCTCATTTATACGCTGTTCTATCCTGGCTATCTCATCCTGAATCTGGCTTATCCTATTATTAATTATCTCAATCTCCTGTCCTGAACTTTCTCCCTCAGAGCTTACCCCTAACAGATCACTTAATATGTCGCCAATAAGGCCTGAACCGCCAAAAGAGCCAAGAAGCTGGCTGATCATATCCATCATATTATTACCTTCTTCACCTATTGTGCCGCTGCCTTCGTTCAGATATGCTATTTCTTCATTAAGCCGGTCTATTTCAGCTTGTAATACCGCAATATCAGTTACTTCTTCCCACCAGTCACCTTCACCCATATAACCGGTATCATCCGTATAATTACCCTCAGGGTCGTACTCTACGGCATCTACATTAACAAATGAATCAAAAAGGCTAAGCCATCCTGATTGAGCTACGTCCTCTGTTCGGCTTTCTGCTTCTGTCTTTTTATCCTCTGTGTATTCCCTGGATGTCGCCCCCCCGGGAAGAAACTGCCGCCTTTCTGTTCTTGTCATTGGGCCAAAAGGCTCAGTAGTAGTCAAAGAGCCGGATACAACCTCTTTATCAACCTGGCTGACTTGGGTTTCACCTATAAAAACATCGGTCATTTGCCTTACCCTGCCCTGCAGTCCGCGCTTAACATATAATTGTATTGTTATCAATGCTGCCGCTACTATCCCTATAATCAAGGCATATTCCAAGAACACGTTGCCTTTGATTGAGCGTTTTATTTTTGTTGCCATAATAAACATTCTGCCTCCTGCTTAATAAACCGCAGGTAAAATATCTTCTCTTGATTCAGTGTGCTCTTCGGTTACAGTATTTGTATGGCCATATTGTATATCATCACCGATAAACATAATCCCCGGCTGTAATTCAGATTCACGGCTCTCTTCGATCGTTGTTTGCGTAACGGTTGTGCCCGTCGTCTCCCTGGGAGCATAAAAATCTTCTCCTGACTGTTGTATGCTGTCTTTTAACCTTCCCTGTACAGCTCTTTTTATATAAACCTGCATACTGATCAACGCAGCGACTAAGACTATGACCACTAATGCAAATTCGTAAGTACTCTGCCCTTTCCTGCTTAAACGCATCTTTATCTCCTGGACTCATTGAGCTCTTCATGGACTTGTCTTAAACGAGCGGTTATAGCACGTTGGATGTACGTATTCATGACCATAAGCGCCGTAGCTATAACAATTATCAACATGGCGTATTCCAGGATACTTTGAGCCCTTTTATCGTGATACCTTTTAACCATATTCAACCTTCCCCTTTTAAGGTAGAGCAGAAATCCAGCTCACCATAGAATCAAAATAATTACGGAAAATCCCTTTTACATTGTCAAGAAAACCGACCGAAATGATAGCGGCGATGACAACAGTCATAATAAGCATGTATTCCATTATACTTTGTGCTTTTTTATTCTTTGCCTGCTCCATCACCAAACGCCCCCTTAAAATAATTTATTGTTCGAAAACTGTATAAGTATCGGCCCGCCGATAATAATTGCGATAACCGGTAATATGCAAAATATCAAAGGTATCAGTATCTTAATAGGCGCTTTAAGGGCTATTCTTTCGCCTCTCTGGAACCGCCTTAACCGAGTATCTTCTGACAATATCATAAATGCCTCACCCACGGGCGTACCCATCCTGTCTGCCTGGATAAGTGTCTGGGCAAAAGATGTAACCTCAGGCACATTTATCCTCCTTGACATATCCCTTAATGCCTGGGAGCGTGATTTGCCCCATTTTATCTCTTCAAGAAGGAAACGTAATTCTTCAAGCATAGGGTTTAATGTAACCTTCTCAACTACCCATTTTACTGCCATAGTAAAATCAAGCCCTGCCTCAACGCAAAGGCTTAATAAATCCACCGTTTCTGGAAGGCGCCTTACTATTTCTTCTTTACGTTTTTTTATTTTTAGAGCAACCCATATTTCCGGCAATAAATACCCCGCAGCCAAAGAAACAGCTATGGCCATCGGTTCAAACTTGCCGAATGAGAATATCGATACGATTAATAAGACGAATATTAATATTATCTTTATATTAAAAAACTCTATCGGGGATAAATTTACGTGTGCCCCTTCCAATTTTAAACGCAGCTTCTGATACGTCCCAAGCCTTTCAAGAAGCTTCCTGGTAAACGGGAACATATTAGTAAGGATCTGGTGCATATTTGCTTTTTTGACTTCGATTTCATTTACCGGCAGTTTATATTTACCGCTGCGTTCCGAACCAAAGCCAAAAATGCCCAAGAGTATAAACAATAAACTTGCGAATATAAGGGCATATATATATATTTCCATATTAAATCCCTTCCTATATCTTAATGATGCTGAATTTGCGGATTAAAACCATACCGACAATCTGTAAAAGTATCGCCGCAATCATAAGCATCCTTCCTAAATCATTCTGCCACATAACATCAAAATGATTTTTATTGAACTGTAATACCCAGGCAACAAACAAAAACGGCAGCGCTGACATTATAATACCCTGCAGCCTGCCCTGAAGAGTGAGTGTCTGTATGCTATCTTTAAGTTTTTGATTATCTCTGATCGTCGTACAAAGCCGGCTGAAAACCTTGGTTAAATCACCGCCTGTTTCCCTGGCAACCAAAATAGAATTAATTACCAGGCTCCATTCTTCGGTTTGTATACGCCTATCGAACCTCTTTAGAGCCTCCTCTAAAGTAACACCCATCTTATTTTCCCTGACTAACAGACCCATCTCCTGCGCCATTGGAGCAGGCATCTCTTCTACTATAACTTCAAAAGACTGTAAAAGAGATAAGCCGCCCTTTAGGCAGCTTGATAATAGCATGAGGCAATCAAGGATCTGCTGGCGGAATTTTCTTCTTCTATTAGCGTCTCTTACTTTGAGAATAATATTGGGGATAGCTACACCTAATCCTGCTGCAAAAAATATTACAAGGAGGGATTTTGATACTAAATAATAGCTGAGCGTAGCTAGTATTGGTGGCAGCATATAATAAAGTAGCACGATCTGCCTTGGGCTTCTGTCATAGTAAAACATATCGTCCATCTTCCTGCCTATAGTCTTTTCCTTCTCATCCTGCCAGGCTAAACGCTTATCATCAGCCCAAGGAAAAACTACAGAAGCAATAAGGCATATCGAAGATATTGAGAATAACGCAATCGCCAAAAACATAGCTACGCTCCTTTTTCACCTAATTTCTCTTTTGTAAACATAATCGGCATAAATGGTGCTCCCATCATATACCATGCTATTATTGTGGCCAATACTCGCCTGTGTCCCCGTATTCAGCAACATGCTCAGTACCTGTCCTGGTAACATTCTGGGTAGTATCTGTTTGAGTGATCCCGCCTCTGGATGTATCATCAACACCAGGCTTTACCTCTTCATTAGATGAAATACTGGTCTGCGTAGTATAGTCATAGTAGCTGGCTCCTGATGAGAATTGTTCGCCGACATCATCGCTTGCTTGCTTTAACCTGCCCTGAAGGCCTCTTTTGAAATACGTCTGCATAGCAATTAAAGCTGCTATTATTACAGCTATAATAAGAGCGTATTCCAATGTGCTTTGGCCTCTTTTATTTAAATGTATGAACATTTACTCCACCTCCTTTATTATTCAACATTCTCTGGTTGCGGTACAGTCGGCATTCCCGGCTCTGTTACGCTGGGAGCCGCTACTGGCGTAGCTAAAGTCGTATCATCCCAACCCATAATCTGTTGACGCTGTACCCCTGTTGCCTCTGCAGTACCTCTTCCAACCTCGCCGCCGCGGCCTAAGATTTCCTGTTGTGTGCTTTCACGGGCTGTGGCTGACTGAGAAGACAAATAATACGGTTCATACTGCTCAGCAGTGAATGTAAATTGGTCCTCGTCTTGCCCTACGGGCCCACCGGAATCAACGTGATCAACGACGTTTCTGATCCTTCCCTGCAAACCTCTCCTTACATAGACCTGCATTGCTACAACTGCACCAACTACCAGTGCAATCAAAACAGCATATTCGGCAGTAGTTTGTGCTCTTTTACCTAAGATTTTTAACATTTAATTCACCCCCCTTTTCTATTAATTTTATTCAACTGGCGCTGCTCCGAACTGGATTCTGTTTGCTTGCTGCTCCATCTGATTAGTTACATGGTCCAAAGATGACCCTACTCTTGGCCTGACAAAATTATTGGCGACCAAGATTATCGCAGCGATGATAGCAGTAAGAATCAATACATACTCCAATGTTGACTGACCTCTTTTGCTTAACATATTCTTCACCTCCTTTTCAGTTATTTAAATCTTTTTAAAAGTTGTTAACAAGCCCAAAAAATAAAAAACCGAAAACCATACGGCTTTCGGTAACCCGGCTAACGCTCTCGTTTGCGACCCAAAACGAAAAACTGGATAAAGACTGATTTGTGACGAGCATCGTCCCGTGGCTTTGCGCATCCATTACCTCCAATAATGGAATTGCCTCCCGACGAAATGTCGGGACTCCGAATCTTTGTCCGGAGTTTTCGCTGCCGTCTTACATTTTAAATATAGCATTTATATATATACTAGTCAAGCTAATCGGGAGCCATTTTGAAACCGCTTTCTTAACTTATCATATTTCAAGTAATATCTTTTTACCATCGGCAAACATTGCTGATCGCTCATTTGCCCTGCGGCAGGCGTATCTAACTACGCTGGTAAATTTGTAACCATCGGGAACCTGGAATTTAAGCTGGAAATGGCTTGTTTTATCCATGACAACTGCTTTAAGGCTGTAAAAATGCTCATTTATCGTCGAGAAAGATTCAGTTTCGTAATCTGGAGGCAGAATATATCTCCTGACATAGAAATCAAGTCCGTTAAAATATTCCCTGAGGGTTGCCTTTATATCGCTATTCGGCCCTAAGTCTTTAAAATTAAAATTCGCTGCGGGCTCAGGCAGATAAGTAAAAGCCTCATATTTTCGTTTAAAGTCAATAAAACCCTCAAAATAATTTGGCCAAAGCTTTAAATAATCTACTATAACCCCTTGATTATCAAATGGTTCTGAATAATTGCTTGATGCGATTACAAGGAACCTTTTATCATTAGGGGATGATTTTATCAAGTAGCCTTTTAATTTAACTCTTTTATTTGCAGTTAGTTGCGTAACATCTAAATCAGCAAAACCAATATGAAGCTGAGTCGATAATTCTCCAATGAAAGCTGATTCAAAATCCTTGACCATATTTATTTTAATTCCCCCCCTAATTTGATCGCTCCAGAAACCAGCCACCAGAGTAAAAGGCTGCTGCTCCTGCTGAACAGCAATATTTTCAATCTCAGTTAAGTTATCAGAAAACAAGCTTATGTTTTTTAATGTTTTACCGGAGTTAGATAAACCTATACATAAATCAATGAATTCTTCAGGAATTAAGTTATCTTTAGCTCCTGATTGAATACAAAAATTCTTATAGTGATTTATGATACTCTTAACGTAACTGCTTGCATTTAAATATGATAGAGAAAAATCAATTGGCATGTTAGGCACCTGCCATACAGATCGAAATTGGCTATCAAGAAATAATGTTGAATTATCGGAGAAATATAATCTATAGCCTCTTATCCGCGTAAAAGCATCTGTAAGCGCTTTTATAAGCCTGGGGGTAATGTTCGTAACTGATTGTAAATCAGCAAGATATGAAGATAAACCTACCTCATTGGGAGAAAGGCTTTGAATGGCTGTCAAAATAGAAGTAGCATTGAATGCTCTAAATAAAAGCGAATTATTGTAACTCATTATATCAGAAGTAGTTACGTTATTAAGCTTTGAAGCAATTATAGATGCAATTTGTCTGCCTCCGCCTATTAGATCATCGGCTATTTTTAAAAAAACGTATCCGGCATTTTCAATTAGCACCGGAGATTCTTTAACCTTAACCTGGGGCGGCTCAATTACAATTGGAACAGGTTCGCTTATTACAGCTGAATTTTCAACGATTGCTTCTTTCGGGGTGGGTACTGAGGGCCTAACTTTTTTTGGAGTTATTTTTGCAGGTTTTCTTCCTACTGACTGACTTAAACCCGCCTCTTTAACAATAGAATTTATGCTGGATTTGGAAAGTACTAAATTATGCTTATTTTTTAATAATAAAACTAATTTCCTGCAGCTTAACTTGGGATTATTGCGCTTTTCATCAAGAACTATATTTTTAGCTTGTTCGGTTAGCTTATAGATTATTCCCATTTATTCCTCTCATTGGACATTTTAAATATAACATAAATGTCCAAACTTGTCAATTATTTTAGATTGGACAAATATAGTAACTAATTTCTTAGGGCCGTTTCTCCCGCTCTTCACAGACCGTTTCCGTTGCTCTTCATAGAAGTGCCCCTATTTAAGAAAATTCGTTAGATAGACTCCCTTATTTTCGTCTAATCATTTGGAGGTGGAATTATGACAAAACCCAAGAGATTATTGCTTGATAGGTGTTTTTATCACGTTTTAACAAGGGGTAATCAAAAGCAGATCATATTCCATGATGAAACAGACTACGTAAAATATCTCGACATTCTAAGGCATTACAAGAAAGAATGCAAATTCAAGGTATTCTGTTATTGCCTGATGCCTAACCATGTTCATTTACTGCTTGGATTAGTTGACGGAAAAATTTTGTCAAAAATCATGTTGAAGGTCAACTTAACTTATACCTCTTGGTATAATGGCAGATATAAAAAGGTTGGCCATCTATGGCAAGGCAGATATAAAAGCTTGGCTATTCTAAGTGACGATTACCTCTTAAAATGTATCGAATATGTTGAATCAAATCCCGTGAGAGCCAATATTGCCTTATCTCCTTTTAGCTATCCTTATAGTAGCGCAAGATATCGCATGTCGGGACAGTTTAATAATCTACTAGATACCTTAAAAGAAGTTTAATACGGCTCTATGGGGGCACCTTTGTGGTCAGCAAGAGAAACGGTCCCTGAAGAGCGGGAGAAACGGACCTAAGGCTGGATGGATAGGATATCGGATTCTTTGGTATTGGTTTTTTTTATGTATCCTGAAGGTAGCTCTATTACAATCGAAGAACTAAAATATAACGGGGATAATCTAAAGGGTTTAAGGTGAGATATGATTTTAACTACCTTATTATCTCTACCTAAAAATATGACATCTATGGAAAAACGCATAAAGAATGTATGAATGGAATTGGCGGGTTTTAGTACCAGCGCCTCTCCATCGTAAAGCGCCTTCCTGCCTAATAATCCCTTCATCCTAGAGAAAGGGTTATCTGCTAAAACAGCCTTATCTGCTAAAATTGTATTTTGAGTTGTGTTGATTATTTTCATTCAGGAAGTGATGTTATATCTTAAACATATCCTCAGAAAGAGGAATACCTTTGACTTTGATCTCTTCAATGAATGACGGTATGTAACCTGTTGCCTGGAAATCTCCTAATACATTCCCCTCTTTATCTATGCCGGTCTGCTTAAACGAGAATATATCTTTTAAATCAACATGGATGTCATCCCTCATTCCTGCGACTTCGGTAATTTCTATAATCTTTCTTGAGCCATCAGACATACGGGCGGTATGGACAATAACATGTAACGCTGAGGCCACCATTTCCCTGATAGCCCTGACTGGTAACTCAACTCCTGACATCAAAATCATAGAGTCGAGCCTCACCAGGACATCATGGGTTGAGTTGGCGTGAAGCGTAGTCATAGAACCGTCGTGGCCGGTGTTCATCGCCTGTAGCATATCCATGGTTTCAAGCCCGCGACACTCACCAATTATGATCCTATCCGGCCTCATCCTTAAGCTGTTGCGGAAAAGATCTCGTATTGTTACTGCGCCTTTACCTTCGATATTCGGCGGTCTAGCCTCAAGCCGAACCCAATGCTCCTGATGCAGTTTCAATTCAGCGGCATCCTCAATAGTAACAATCCTTTCATAATCCGGTATAAAAGCAGACAGAATATTGAGTATGGTTGTCTTACCGGAACCGGTACCACCGGAAACAATGATGTTTTTTCTTGCTAAAACGCATGCCTTTATGAAATCCGACATCTCCCTGCTTAAAGTTTTAATACCGATTAACTCGTCAATGGTGAATCTTTCCTTGCGGAATTTTCTTATTGTTAATGTAGGCCCGGTTAACGAAAGCGGGGAAATTATCGCATTTACACGAGAGCCGTCCGGCAAACGGGCATCGACCATCGGCACAGATTCATCTATTCTTCTTCCTAACGGAGCGATTATTCTTTCAATGGTAGTCTTTACCTGTTCATTAGAAATAAACTTCTTGGTAGTAAGCTCAATTTTTCCATTTTTCTCTATATATATTTCGTCCTTATTGTTGACCATGATATCGGTTATCGCGCCATCGGCAAGTAAATCTTCAAGCGGGCCAAGGCCCAAGGCCTCATCGAGTATCTCTTTGGTCAATTTTCTGCGCACATCATGAGAAGTAATAAAGCTACCCGCCTCTTCAACCAGAAGATTAGCAACTAATATCTCTGCCTTATTTCTTAATTCCCTGGCTTTTTTAGGATCGCTGAATACTTTTGAATCTATCCTTTTTAAATTAAGCTCCTCTATCAATCTATCGTGTATGCGCCTTTTAAGTTTTAATATCTCATCATCCTCGTCGCGGGTTTCGGGTTTGCCCAAAGCCTCTGTCAAGCCTTCGGCCTGCCATATCTGGGCCGGTTTCTCCAGCATGTCCTCTTCGACTTTCATCTGACTGACTTCAGAGCGTTCAATAAAATAATCATTCCTGGATACCAATAATGATGCCAAATGCCTTATTGACGCGGAAATCTTGGCCTTGGGATTATCGATAACTACCGGCACGCCCCTGTTGACTGCATTTCCTACCACCCTTCCATCAGAAGGTACCTGGTCAATAATATCAATCGGAAAGTTAATCCTTACTTCCTGCCAACTGACGCTGGCCAAAGATTCAGCCCTATTAAGGACAAGCCTTATCATTTTATATGGGAAATGCAAAGATCTTAAGGTATCCAGCGTCCATTTAGTCTGATAGATAGATAGAATATCCGGGGTTACAATCAAGAGGATTAAATTTGCCTGGTTTAAAGTAGAAACAAGCATGTCGGTTATGCTTTTGCCGACATCTACAATTATAAAATCATAATCTTTATCGTAAAGTTCGAATATATCTTTTAATTTTTGGGCATCAAGATGCGGAGACTGCTGGGCTTTCAGGACTGCGGGCAGAAAATCAACCCCTATAGACGTCTTAGAGACATAGCTCTCCTTCTTAACAGAGTCGCCGGGCTGCTTTTTGATATGAACGATTATATCCGCTATTGAGCGATGTGGACTTACATCCAGCATCCTGGCCATATCTCCGACGACATGAAGGTCAAGGTCTACAAGCAATACTTTCTTAGAATAATCCTTAAAAAGGCTTACGGCAAGGTTAGCTGCGATTAATGTCTTGCCTACGCCGCCTTTTGTACTGAATAAAGCTATGACTTTTGACATATTAGTTTAGCTGGTAGACTATCGGGACTTCAATCTCTATTTCTTCCGAATCTATGGATGAAGGAAATGGCGGATAAGAAGAAACGCTCCTGGCCGCTGCGATAGCATTTTCATCAAGCACTCTGTAACCCGAAGAATCCTTAATCGTGGCACCGAGCAATTCACCCTGATAGGAAATAATAAGACTGAGCCTCACCGTACCCTGGAAACCGGCTTTCTTTGCAGAAAGCGGATAAGATATTTTCTTTAATATACGCTGTTGCACTAAGCCTGCATAGACCCCTTCGGTAGATGTAGGCTCAACGCCTGCTGATTGATCGCTACTGGCAATATTCTTGTTATCGTTATCTGATTTTTTGGCGGGAATTTTTTCGCTAATAACTTTTGGAGTTAAAGTAATGTATAATTCACTATCTCCTCTTTCCCCTGTGCCGCCTCCGACTTTACCGCTTTTTTTCCTAAACATCATGCCGAATATCGGGATATCTGCAAGGCCGGGTGTTTTGGTATAATCCTCTTCACTCTTGCTCTTAATCAAACCACCGATTGCCATCGTCTGCCCATCATCTAAAAATAACTCTGTAGACGCTGTCCTCTTGGTCAAGGGGAAAGCTTTTGCAGTAGGGGCTTCTACTGAGCCGATTATTTCCGCATCACCAACCTCGCTTACTTCAACATTCAAGGCTAACTTTACTCTTTTCTCCTCGCTGATAGTAGGCTTTATCTTGAGTTTAATCCCATATTCTTTATATTCTACTTCTGTCCCCTGCCCTCCGGCAGAAGCAACCTGCGTAGTAAATATCGGCTTCTCCCCTCCGACTAAAAGCTCTGCTTCTTTCCCGCTCTGGCAAGCTAATCTTGGCCTAGATAATATCCTGGCTTTGCCTTCTTGGACCAAAGCGAAAAGCGTCCAATTAAAAGCTGTGGTACGCTTAAGGCTTAGGACTTTAAACAGCTCTGACCATTTTGCCCCTGTTAATCCTGGAGAGCCTACTTCAGTGATGCTGTATCCGTCCTGAGTACTAAGCGGGTTTGTCAACCCCAAAGCCTTTGTTGCATCCTTATTAAGCTCTAAAACCTGCACATCTATTTCAATAACGGCTTCTTCTTCTCTAACTTCTAAGAGATCTATTGTTTTATCCTTGAGAGCGCCCAACAAAACGCTTATTCTCTCCCTATCCTGAGGAGTTTTGACCCTGCCTAGCAATAAAATCCGGCCCTCATCTTCTTCCGACTTAGTATAAACTTCAGGAAGATTCAAAGACTTAAGCAGCTCATCAATCCGCTTTTTAGCATAATCTATATTCTCAGGGAGCACCCTTAAAGTGTATGCCTGCTCTCCGTATATATCCCAGAGCACCAGCGACGTAGAGCCCAGTCCTTTAGGGACTAAGGTTATGCTGTTTGAGTTGACATTGGAGACATCTGCAACAGAAGGGTTACCGATAGCAATTCTGGTAGGGCTGCTGACAGCCAAAACCTTTGTCTCGCCCATATATAATTTGACTTCGGCTGCTGAAATAACTGAATTCAAGCCGAGCAAAAATAAACTCAGCATCATAAAGCCCTTGCAAAGTCTTCTTTTATTCATTATGTCTCCTTAATCTCTAATCAGATAAAGTAACAACGTCTCTAGTTGAGCCCCTATAAATTTCAACGGTAGGCTTGGGTTTTTCTACCGGCACATTCTTTCTGTCCTGCTGTGGCATCAAATATTGAAAAACCGTATCCCAGCTCACCGGGCGGATAGGCTCTTCCTTCGAGTCTGAAGGAGAACGCAAAACCAGCCTAATCTTACCCTGTTCCTGCACAAAAGATAGTATATTGGCCTCCTGCGGAGTAAGCGCCAGCGTCACAATAGAAGATACATCCCTTTTTTCTTCTTTACCATATCTGGAGCTTGAGCTTATTTGCGGGGACATGCTTGTCTCTTGTCCCACTGCTAATATTTGTACATTCTGGAATAAAGGCATGACTACCGGCTGGGCAGAAGTCCTGCCTTCTCCCGCAGACATTGGCAGAGCTACCATTGCTATTACATCTACATAATTTCCAGGTTTAATCATGCCTGCCAATGAAGCTATATTATCGACATTTATAGAAATCGCCCGCTTGCCTGAAGGTGTTGAGTCAGAAAGACTACCGCCACCGCGAGCATAGACCAGTTTATCTATTACTATCTGCTCGCCTTTGGCAATAGGGATAGCTACAATCATACCCTCTATCCTGGACAGAGAATTTATTGCCCGGGGCGCCTTCTCATTGTTAAAAATAATCTTGGTTTCAAACATCTCGGGGTCTATCGGCGTACCCGGAGGCAGGTCTTTCTTTGCGACAAGCACACTGGTCTGGTTTGCCTGAATCATCTGTAATTTTTTCCTTGCCTCCTGGTCAGCTTTAACCCTCTGATCGTTTACATAGCTTCTAAGCATTATTATCGCCAGCAAACCAAGGACCAACCCGAAGATTAAAGCTAATCGCTGCCTGGATAGGGGGATTTTTGGCAAAGGCATTATTTTATTACTCCTTCATAAACCTCAATCTTGGCATTTTTATTCAACGCCTCAATCAACTGTTCAAGTTTTTGCTGCTGCTTTATATAAGTGATTTCTTTCTTTAAATTCTCCCACATTTCTGACAAGGATCTTTCCGCGCCTCCGCGCTTTGCTTCTATCTTTATAATATAGTATCCATCGGGACCTTTAAAAATACTGCTAACCTTGCCTACATCAAGCATACCTACTACCGTATCAAACTCTGCGAACTTGCTACCCGGAGCCACAAACCCCAGGTCTCCTCCGTTACTTGCGCTCTTAGCTTTTGAACGTTCTTTAGCCAACGCTGCAAAATCCGCACCCTGCAGAAGTTGTATCAAAATATCTCTTGCTTCGGATTCGCTTGGCAGGATGATTTCTCTGACTTGCTTTTCCTCGGGAATGACGATTTCATAAAAAAGAGACCTTCCTATCTTCTTGGAACTATTATAATAGTCCTCTATCTCTTTTGCGCTTACATCTATATTTTCTGTTTCCGCCCTTACTAATTCAGCAACAAGGAGGTCTTTTTTGGTCCTTTCAAGGATCCTTCTGACTTCAGACTTCTTATCCATACCTCTATCAAGGGCTTCCTGATACAGCAACGCGCGCCTGACCATATCGTTCCTCAAATAATCTATCTTCGCATCGCGATTAGAAATCTTTGATTCCGGAGCCCCGTTTGCTTCCATGAGTTCGTTATAAGCAGCTATTTCCCGGTCTAAATCTTCAAGAGTAATGGGTAAATTATTAACATTGGCGATAACCGTACCGGTTACCATTGCAACCGGTTCCGTGCTCCTCTTATTTTGAGGCTTCTTAGACGGAAGACCCAGCTTGTCGCATCCAAGAACAGAAACAGCCAGAAACATAATAGTCAGAAAAAGATAATTCCTCAAAGCGCCGGATATAACACTTCTCATTTTAGCCTCCTGAATTTTATTCTTTCTTGATTTCGTTAATTATCTTGGTCATCAAATCAGCTATCTTGGCGATTACGAATAAAAAGAAAAACAGGAATGCATAGATAGCCAAAACAAATAATCCCATCCATCTCGGCTGGCCTGAAGGCGAAAAACCAAGAAGTATAGATAACCCTCCTATGGCTCCCAGAAACAAAAAAATCCAGGCAGCAATCTTTACAACTGCGCTGGAAAGCTTTAAAAATCCTAAATGTTCCCGCATCAAACCTCCTTTTTATTCTTTATTTTTATCATTAATCCAGAAAATTGCAAGAGAATTTTTCAAAATTACACACTCTGCCTAAGAATCCAAAGCTATTGAGATACCTGAGGCGCATAATAAAACCATATTTTAACTGCTCAATGTGTGTAACATCAATAGCCCCAACCGGATTTGAACCGGTGTCTAATGGCTGAGAACCATTTGTCCTAGACCAGGCTAGACGATGGGGCCAGAGGTTTCTTAAATATTTAAAATATTTTACTATATAACCTTAGTTAGTCAACGATTAATTTTTTAATCTATTTACCCTTAATATTATATTGAAATTATAAATAATTGTTGTATATTGGTTATATATCTGGCTTATTTTTACTGATTTAATATATCTTTAATCGAATATTCAAATGGCGATAAAAATCGGCGTAGGCCTAGGTACGCATAGCTCCGCTTTAGAATCTGCTTATGAGGCTTTGCAGCATGCCAAAGTTCAATTAACCAGCGAAACAGCCGATTTAGCGATTATTTTTGCAACCATTGATGCTGTCTCCCCCCTCATCCTTTCCAAATTAAAAGGCTACCTCCCGGAAACTCCGATAATCGGATGTTGCGGGGCTGCAATTATTTCTAACGAGGGCATATTTAAACATGGTATAATTATACTATTGATAAAATTTTCTGAAGGGACATATTTTAATACTGCCTTTATAAAAGACTTAAAATCAAGGCCGCTGATACAGGCAGGAGATCAATTCGCAGAAAAGCTGCTTTACGGCTTTAAGGGTATTAGAAGAGATTTGGGGTTGGTTTTTTCTGACGGGCTGATCGGAGAAAAGCAAGACATAATTTTAGGGATGCAGCAGAAACTAGGCAAAAGTTTCCCCATAGTCGGGGCTTCGGCTTCAGATAATCTGGAATTTAAGAAAACTCCGATCATATTTGAAGACCAGGTTTTATCAGAAGCGGCATGCGGCATTCTCTGGGGAGGTAAATTAAATTTTGGGCTGGGAGTAAAACACGGCTGGAAACCCCTTGGGAAAATGCGCTCTGTAACCAGGTCCACAGGCAATATCGTTTATGAGATCGATTCTCGGCCGGCAGTAGAACTTTATGAAGATTATCTTGCTGCGAAAATTAAAAAACTAAAAATAGATTTAAACCGTATATCAGTCCTGTATCCTATTGGGATATATATATCCGGGAGAGAAGAGTATCTACTTAGAAACATTCTCTCAGTAGAAAATGACGGCTCAATAATATTGCAGGGAGATATTCCTCAGGGCAGCCAAATACGATTAATGATCGGGACAAAAGAATCATGCCTTCTGGCAACTCAACAGGCAGCTGAAGAAGCAAAAAAGGGGCTGCTGAATAAACAGGCAAACCTCGCTTTAGTATTTGACTCGATATCCAGGTACATGCTTTTAAAGAGGGATGCCATCGGAGAGATTGAGATTATAAAAAACCATTTTACACAAAATACAATAATAGCTGGTATCTATACATACGGAGAGCAGGCCCCGATGAAAGCTATAGGATATCTAGGCAAGGTCTACTCTCATAATCAAACAGTGACAATTTTAGCTATAGAAGGATAAATATGCTCTCATATGAAAGCTTAATCAATATTCTGGGCATAGCTTCAATATTGACAATTTTTGCGCTTGTAATTTATCTAAGCGCGAAAATGGAGCAAATTAAAAAACAGCAAGCAATAATTAATGAACTAAAACGCTCCCTTAACGAGATGGACGAACAAGCCAAGCTTATCGTCCGCACAGACCTTGAGCTCAATAAGGCGCATGAAGAATTAGATAAGAAAATAACAGGGCTATACGCTTTGCAGAAATTATCAAAATCGCTAAGCACAACTCTGGAGGAAAAACAGATCTTTAAGATGATCGATATAAGTTATCTTGAAAATTTAGGATTCGAAAAAGCCTGCGGTTTTCTTCTGGATAACAATAATGAATTCTCTTGTTATCTAAGTATAGGCTACAGCGAAGACACAGCCAGTTCTTTTCAGCCTAAATTAAAACAGAATAAAGAATTTTATCTGAATTTCATAAAACAAGAACGGCCCATATCTTCCCTGTCAAAAGAAACAGGCTTAATTAACGTCCTTAAGGAAACATTTGATTCAACATCATTCGTTATTGCGCCTATCTTGCCCAATGAAGGGAACAGAGGTTTTCTGGTTGTCGGCACGCAAAGAACAGACACAAAAATTACAGAAGGCGATGAAGAATTAATAACTATACTGGCTAACGAAATAGGCCAGGCACTTGAGAATGCCAGGCTTTTTACAAAAACGTGGCTCGCTCAGCAGGACTTGGAAAAAAAGGTTGAAGAAAGAACGCGCGATCTTACAAAAGCCCTTAACGAAGTTAAATTAATAAGCAAGCGAAAGACAGATTTTGTTTCAAGCGTATCTCACGAGCTCAGAACGCCGCTGACATCTATTAAAGGATATGCCTCGATATTGCTTGCCGGAAAACTAGGAGAAATACCTGAAGAGATACGTGAAAGATTAACCAAAATTAATCTTCATAGCGATGAATTGGTGCATATGGTAAACGACCTGCTGGACATATCAAGAATGGAGGCAGGACGGGTAACCATGAAGCTAGAGTCGTGCGACTTAAACGCCATAATCAACAAAATAACTGATTTATTATCAGTACAGACAAAAGATAAACAGCTGGATTTAAGTTATAAGATCACACAAAATCCTATACAGATCCTCGCCGATAAAACACAGATTGAGCGCGTTTTGATAAATCTTGTGGGCAATGCCATAAAGTTTACTCCTGCCGGAGGAAAAATATCTATAGAGACTAAAGAACTTGACCCAAATACCATACAAATCAACGTTATTGATACCGGCTATGGTATACCCAAAGAAGCGCAAGAGGCGATTTTTGAAGAATTTTACCGGGTAGATAACGCCATTAACCAAGAGGTAAAAGGTACCGGATTAGGATTGGCACTTGTTAAGAGCATAGTGGAAGCCCACGGAGGTAAAATCTGGGTTAAAAGCGAATTAGGCAACGGTTCAATATTCAGTTTTACTTTACAACGTAAAAAAAGTTAAAATTAAATATGAAAATACGCATACTGGTTGTAGACGACGATCCGGACATAAGAGATATACTTAAAATTACCCTGGCGGAAGAAAACTACGAAGTCCACGAGGCAAAAGACGGGGAAGAGGCGCTGGCATTAATTAACAGCCGGGCATTTGACTTGGTATTGCTTGATTATAAAATGCCTAAGGTAGACGGCAGGCAGGTTTGTGCGTTGATTAAAAAAGACCTGTTGCTGAGGCATATGCCTGTAATAATGGTAACAGGCAAAGGCGATCTCAATGATAAGGTAGGCGGAATCGACGCAGGGGCTGATGATTATATTGTAAAACCCTTTGAGCCCAAAGAATTAATAGCGCGCATAAAAATGATATTGCGGCGTACCGAAATTGACTTAGAGGCCAATCCCCTTACCCGCCTGCCTGGTAACGTATCGATATTGAATGAGCTATCAAGGAGGATCGAAAGCCAGGAAAAATTTGCCGTCTGTTATATTGACCTGGATAAATTCAAATCTTACAATGATAAATACGGTTTTGAACATGGCGACCAGGTTATCCGTGAAACTGCCCGTATCCTTATCAGGTCAACGCAGGAGCTAGGCTCTCAAGGAGATTTTGTAGGCCATATCGGAGGCGATGATTTTGTAGTAGTCACATCTCTTGAATCTGCGGATGGAATTTGCGAAAAGATAATATCTGATTTTGATAAAATAGCCCCCTCTTTCTATAATGAACATGATAGAAAACTTGGTTATATTATTGGTAAAGACCGCCAGGGCCGCGAACAAAAGGTACCCATCCTGTCAGTGTCTATCGGGGTTGTCACAAATGAATTCAGGAAAATAGAGCATGTTGCTCAAATCGGAGAAATAGGGGCAGAATTAAAAGAAGCTGCTAAAAGGATGGAAAAATCAAATTTTATAAAAGATAAGCGCAGATAAAATAATACTTATTACATTATAAAAATACCCGCATGCTTATGCGGGTATTTTATTTGGTGCGCGGGGAGAGAGTTGAACTCTCACGGGTTGCCCCACTACCCCCTCAAAGTAGCGTGTCTGCCATTCCACCACCCGCGCAATCCGTAAATTTTTATCTATTATACCCCTGAAAAAACTATTATCAAGAATGTTTTCCTTCGATTCGTCGTTACCTTAGCTCCCTGTCACCGCGAAAGCGCGGGGACGGTCTCACCCCGCACCACTTTGGTTCTCGTCCAAGTAATAAATAAAAGCAACCCAATACGGACTTTTCTAATAAACTACTCGTACTGAGCGAGGCCGAAGGCCGAGTCGAAGTACTGCCCACAATAGACGGTTTTCGAACCACAGAGGCTATCCTGCTTCTTAGGTTCTATAAAAGCCGCAAAAAGGGCACTTTATTGTCTTTAATCAAGCCGTTTGAAGCGCCTCCGGCACGGCCCAAGAGAATCTACCAAAATATCATCTATGAGGGCCTCAAACTGCAATCCTTTATTGAAAACAGCCCTACCAGGATGACCTGGGCAAGAGCCAGCCAAGAGTTGCAAATTTCAGACTCCAAGGTAGCCCACCTCTTAAAGATAGTTAACACCCTACCCCAGGACTTCATTGAAACCATAAAATCCTGCCAGGATCAAGACAAGCTAAAGATATTCAACGGCAAACGGCTTTTAAGGATATCCCGCCTCAAAACCGAAAAAGAACGGCGAAACGCGCTTGAAAGCCTATTTCCAAAGGCTTAGTTTCATGCCCCTTTAATGCTGTTTCACCCTACTTAGAAGAGATCGCCTTAAATAAACCGTCTATAGCACCCCAGAAGTCATTAGCGGACTTCAAGGCATTCTCCGCTTCTTCTTTGGTTGAGAAAAAACTAAGGTCATACTGGTCATCGTGCCTAATTTCCCGGCTGTGATCCAATAGTTCAACCCACTTCTTATCCAGCTTGCCAGTTTTAACATATTTCTCTTCAAGATATCTTGCTACGCAGGCATGGCTCTTTTCCCGGAAGCCATCAAAAAACAGGATAGTCCTAGCCGCATGAAACATTACCATATAAGAAGCCAAAATTGATGAGTTGAATGCATTCCCTTCCAGAGAATTCTCCGCTTCTTTTAACCACTGTTGCGCTTTCTTTAATGACTGGACAGCCTTATCTTTTGATGGCGGGATTTTCCTCAGTAACCCTTCCCTCATGCAATCGTTATAATTGAATGGCATTATTTTCTCCGTAGAGAACGATTGAGCCGAATGACAAGGAATGATAGAAAAGCATGTCATCCTTTTTCATCTTCTCAATCTTCTCGGTAGTTAAGAATAACGGCTTAACATTCTTGATTTTCTTGCTCATTATAGTAGTTAAAGAGGCGGCTTTCTCATCACTTACGCTTTTAATCTTTATCCAGAGATCCACATCAGAATCATCTGTGTTCTCCCCTTTAGCGCAACTACCATAAAGGCCAACAGCCTCCACAAAGTCAAACTTCTTGAAAATTTCCGCATCAATGCCGATTATATTTAATAAAATCTTGGCTGCCTTTGTAAAGGAAGAGTCAACTATAAGGTATTTACCATTTGACTTCTTAGCAATGCCTTCTTTTAGCAGAACTTCAAAGTACTTAGAGACCAGCCCCTTGCTTAGTTTAAGCTGAGCGGCAATGACATTAACGCTGATAGGCGCTTTATTAAAAATAACTGCTTTTAGGATTTTTAATCGTTCCTTTGTAGAAAAAATGCTTTCCATTATCGCCTCCGGATAAGTGTTCACGATGCGTGAACGATTAGTTCACATTTTATGAACATTTAGTGCAAATGTCAAGGCTTAAAATTTTGTTTGATGCTTGTTTTACTGCTAAAAGGGAAGGATTGCGCTATACTGCACCCAGCCGCTCTTCTTATCCTGGCGTTTGACTTTATGCCAATTATCTCTGGATTCTACCACTTCGACTTTCATACCCTCGTAGAGAGTAAAATAGGTTGTTGCTTTTTCCATCGGCTCAAATTTGGCATCCGCCTGCTCCACTACCACGATTGCCTCTTTGTTTAAGCGAGAAATTTTTCCTTTCAGACCGACGAGACCAACAACAAAGCACAATCCCAAAAAGGCAGTAAGAATTAAAGCCTGTTTTTTAAGCGGCGCAAAGAAAAGACTCGCCAAGATGCTAATTAGAATTGAAATAAAAAATATGCTGAGTGCGAGAGTCAATCCGTCAATCGCAAGCTTTTCAAATAGCTTATTCCATAACCTTGCGGGAAAGCTTTCCTGGCTACTGAAAGTGCCGCCTTTAATCAACGAGCAAGCGTATTCATAATTAGATTCCAAATCCCTGTCCCGTGGAATCAGTCTGCGAGCCTTCTCATAGTAAAAAATAGCCTCTCCGAGCTTGCCTTTCTTAAAATAACAATTGCCGAGATTATAATAGAGATTGCCGCTTTCCAGACCCTCTTCAACAATGCTTTTATATTGTTTGATTGCCTCGTCAAAATTTCCCTGCTCATAATAAACATTGGCCCGGTTAAAAGCCCCTGTTTCCTGATCATCAAAAACAAATCCTGCTTCTAAGAAAAGAAGTAAGAATAGCGCAGCTAAAATAAAGATATTTCGGATATTTTTGGCTCTCATGCCTTTTGCTTCTCCAGATAATCAATAATCTCTTTCAAGTCTTGGAAGATGTCTTCTAATTGTTTCTGACCAAATTGGCTGGGCGCGTATCTAGCCATATCACAATCAGCAAAAATTTTCTTTATTTTATCTAAGGTCTCTTGGGCAATACCTTTTTCTTTGGCTAGTTCTTCAATGGTAATCGCGGTTATGCCGCCTGCGGGCAAATGAAATCTATCAGCCAGGTATTCTCGGACCGTTTTAAACAGCGTGTCAAAAAATGCTTCTGTTTTACCTTCCCGCAATAACCTGTCAATTTCTTTTATGCCTTTTTTTGCATTTGCCGGAGCTTGCAACCTGCGCGCATAACGTTGATCGGTAATTAATCTTTGCTGTCTAAGATTAAAAATAAGGATACCCAAGAATATAATAAGACTTAATATCTGAAATAGCCAAAAGCCTAAATTTTGATAAAGATAACGGCCGATTTTCCTGAATTGGCCAGGCGAGCTTTTAAGGTAAATTATATCCCTTCCCAGCTCTTCTTTTTGCGCGATCTTAACCTGAGCTTGGGGTAATTCTATCAATTTTGTTTGAGCCTCATCGGCTTTCAATACCGTTATCGGAATAGGTTCATGCGTTAAGACTTCATATTGTCCTGTTTTTGTATTAAAGAAACTGAAATTTATCTGCGGGATATGGGTTATGTTTTCCGAATCCGGAATAATTACCTGTTCAAAAATTTTCTCGTTTTCATTCTGTTTAACCTGTGGGTCATAAACCTTAAAACCATCTTTGGATTGTAACCGCGGGGCCTTAACGCTATCAAAATTCCCCTCTCCCTTTATTGTCATTTTCAAGGCAATAGGATCTCCTGCTTTTACTTCAAGAGGCATTGCTTCAACATTTAATTGAAAATTACCCAATGCTCCATCAAAACCCTCAGGCTTTCCTTCTTGCGGTAAAGATAACACTGTAATCGGAATCTCTGTGGATTTTAACTCTAAGGGATACGCTTCATATCTACCGAAGAAATCATTAAAAATGTCGTCATTGAACATCCCGTTGAAGAAATCATCATCAAAGGGAGTTCGCCGGTGCGCTTGAGCTTGTCTGCGCACCACCAAATTACACTTTAATTTTACCGGTCCTAAAGTAAAATCTCCCGGCTTTATTCCAAACATATTCGTCGTGAACTCAATAACATCATACAAGACACCGCCAAATTCTTCGCGGTACTGTTTTGGCTGACCAAATTTTTCAATGGAAAAATCGTTTGTTTCTATTTCGGGGAACTGAATATCCCGCACGCCTAAGCGGTTTACATAAAGTTTTACGGTTAGCGGTACAAACTCACTTAAATATGCTTTTCTTTTTCCTATGCTCAAGATTAAAAAAATTCTATCCTTTAATTCTTCCGCGTCTATTTTTGTAGGAGCTGGTTCTTGTAAGGCTTGACCGGGAGCAGATTGTTGGCCTCCAGTAGGAGCTGAAACTACTTCTACGGTTATCGGCTTAGAAGTCAGAGTTTTCCCTTGAGCTTGCACGGAAAACGGCCCTATGGTAAAGGTACCTGTCTTTAAAGGAATTAAGGTGTAAACGTGGGTTATGGAACTTGTGACCGCCCCGTTAATAATCGAAACCATGGTAGAAGGCCCAAGATAGCGCGCATCAAAGCCTTCTATTTTATCTATACTTGGCGCAGAAACATTCTGCGTTCCCTGAAAAGTCAGATTAAGCTGGAGCGCTTCGCCAAGCGCTATTTTATTGCGGTCAACCGTTGCTTCAAGCTGGATATCACTAGCATGAGCGACTGAAGTTAAAAATAACGCAAAAAATAAGGTAAAAGATAATGCCCTCTTCATAATCCTAATCTACCAATCCTTCGATACTTCCCTATCATAGGCTCCGGTGCGCCTATCTTCATAATTTGGCGTTGTTTCTTCTTGCCCATAGCGCTCTAAAAGCGCGCGTGCCCCTTCTTCTGATAACTCCTTACCTTGCTCTTCTTGTTGTGTTTCTTCTGCGGCTGCTTGCTCCTCTTGTTGCGACTGCCCCTCTTGACCTTCTTTTTCTTGTTGCTTTTGCTCCTTTTCTTGAGCCGACCCTTCTTTTTCTTTATCTTCCTTACCCTGTTCTTTACCCGTAGGGCAAGTGCCTTGCTTCTGTTCCTCCTGTTGCTGCTCTTGTTCTTTCTGTTTATCGGTATTAGATTGTTGCTGCTTTAATTTATCCAGTAAAACCTTCAGCTCTCTTTCAACAAACTCATGGTTAAAACGCGCATCGGTATTTTTCTGGTCTAAATCTATCGCTCTTTTATAATAATCCAATGACTCCCGCAAAAGTGCTACGGTGGTTGATAAATCCGTATTTTCTTTAAGCTTACCCAATTTATATTTGCAATTCCCCAAATTATATAAGGCATCTGCTTCGAGCTTCTTATCTTCGCTGGTTAAGGCCTTAGTAAAGGCATCTTGCGCCTTCTCGTAATCTTCTTTTTTATATAACGCTGTCCCCATGTTGAAGTTTACGATATCAGAATCAGGAAGGGCTACGCTTGCATCATTATATTTCTGTAGCGCCTCATCAAGCTTTCCTTGTTTGTAAAACCTGTTTGCTTCCTTGACGTTTTTCTTAGCATCAGTTGCAGCAAAGCACGGCAAGTTCGCAACCGCAAAAATACACAAGCTAATAAAAAATGTAGCTACCCTGCAACTTTTACTCATAACGCCTTCTTCCTATCGCTTAAGAGAAATTCGACTGCCAAAAGAAAGAAAGCAATGGACAGTGGAATCTGAAAACGCTCCTCATGCTGCTTAGCCATCTTGGTCTCAAGTTCTCTCTTTTCCATTTCCGAAAGTTTCTCTTTATAAATTAAGTCTAACCCGAACTCTTTGGCGCTTGCGCGCACATAACTCCCCGCCGTAGCCAGAGCTATTTTTTGCAGAGTTGCTTCATCAAGGCGGCTCTTGACCACCGCTCCGCTTCTATCCTTTAAAAAGGCTTTATCACCACTTTCATCAGTTACCGGTATCAACTCGCCCTCGTTTGTGCCTATGCCTATGCAAAATATCTTTATGCCTTCTTTTTGAGCCAATTCAGCAGCCTTAACCGGATCTCCCTCATGATCCTCGCCGTCAGTAATAATAATCAACACCTTATATTTCTTAAGTCCGCCCTCATAACTTTCCATCGCCTGCCGAATCGCGCTGGAAATTGAGGTTCCGCCCTTAGGGATGGTATTTATATCAAGCGCGTCTACAGATAAAAGAAATCCGCCATAATCCACTGTCAGGGGGCATTGCACAAAAGCGGTTCCGGAGAAAGCAATCAGGCCAATGCGGTCGCCTTTAAGGTGCTTGACAAAATCTGCCAATGCCAATTTTGTGCGTTCCAGGCGATTTGGCTTTATGTCCTCTGCAAGCATGCTCTTGGATACATCTACCGCTACCAATATATCCAAGCCTTTGCGTTTTATCTCCTGCCACTTAAACCCCCATTGCGGCTGCATAAAAGAAAAAGCTGCTAATGAGAAAACAACGATAATCAAAACCTGTTTTAATCTGTATTTACGAATATCGAAAGAAGCAAGGAGCGTAGCTAACAGATTTTTATCGGCAAAGGCTTCCAGAGATTTTTTTCTCCTTGCGTTTACCCAGAAAAAGAAACCTATCAAGGCTATAATCAACCAAAAAAGATGAGCTGCTTGCATATTGGCAAATCTCATATTAAGGAATTCTCCGTAAAATTGTGTTTCTCAATAAAACCTCTAATAACAAGAGCGCCATAGCAATAGTTAAAAATATCGGGAACAATTCCCGGTATTCCATATATCCCTTTTCTTCAATAGGGCTTTTTTCCATATGGTCAATTTCGGCATAAATTTCTTTTAATGATTTTGTATCTGTAGCGCGGAAATATTTGCCTTCTGTCTTGGATGCGATATTTATCAGACTATCCTCATCAATATCTATTTTTACCGGCTGATACACAGTATTGCCAAAGAAGTCTTTCATCGGGTACGGCGCCATACCCTTAGTGCCGGCGCCGATAGTATACACTTTCACCTTTAAAGCCTTAGCAGCCTCGGCTGCCAAAGAAGGCGAGATTTTTCCTGCATTGTTTATACCGTCAGTTAAAAGAATTACGATTTTACTTTTTGCTTTGGTATTTTCCAGCCGCTTGAGGGCAACTGATAAGCCCGAGCCGATAGCCGTGCCGTCTTCGATCATGCCGATTTTAACGCGCTTAAGGTTCTCAAGCAGCCAGCCGTAATCAAGCGTTAAGGGGCTTGCGGTATAGGCGCGGGCAGCGAAGGCAACAATGCCGATGCGGTCATTTTTCCTTCCCTGAATAAAGTTTTCCACCACATCTTTTACTACATCTAAACGGTTTGCCCGCCTGCCTCGCAGAGTAAAATCCTCTGCCAGCATACTGGTTGAGGTATCCAAGCAAAGTATAATGTCAATGCCTTCGGTCTGAATCTTTGATTCTTCAATGGGCACTCGAAACCTAACTAAGGCAAGAGCCAGGAACACAAACACCAATAGGCGTAAAACCCATATATAACGGCTAGAAAGGGTTTTAAAAGTAGGGCTGCCTATGGTTAGAAACCTCTCCGAAGAAAACCGGATTCCGGGAGATTTATTCTTGCGTAAAGAATAATAGATAATCCCCGCCGCAACGGGAATTAATAAAAAATTTATGGGATTTTGAATAAGCATATCTTAAGACTTATCTTCTTGCTTAGTCTGGTCAACTAATCTTCTTGCCGAGGCAAGCGCTAAACTTGCTTCTGTTTGGGCAGGTTGATATTTTGCGAATTTAACCAAGTCGCAATTAGTCAGAAAATCACGTAATAAGCCTTTATGCTCAACCGATAAAGAGCTATCCTCTTTAACCTTAAGCAGAAATTCCTCGGTAGTCATCTCCGGAGCTCGGATATTAAATCTGTTTTCAAGATAATGCCGCACAATATCTGAGAGTTCTATGTAATAAGCCTTGGTTTGTCCTTTGCGAATATAGTCCTTTTTCTCTAATGCCGCCAAGGCTTCATAAGCAATAATGTGCGCGGGAGTAGGCGGCGCCTTGGATTCTTCTTGCTTTTTCTTCAAAGAAATAAAACCAAAAACTCCTCCTATAATTAAAAGAAGTGCTGATACTATTAAGATATAGAGCCACGTTCTGCTGGTAAAACTTTTCGGCCCCCTTATATCGCGGATATCCGCTCGATTTGACGCATTATCCAATACGCTTTTAACCTCCAATTTTACTTCATTTACACTTAACTCCTGCCAATCAGTTTGTCCTTTAGTGCGATATTTAACTACTGACGCCGGAATAGTATGTTCTCCGCTAACATAAGTATCCAAAAGATACCAGTGCTTGAAAGTCTTTTTTGCGAATAATCCTTTGGCGCTAGATCCGAAGTCTTTAATCGCAAAACCGGATAAGTCCTCTGGAAGAATTTGCGGGAATTCAACTTCAATATTCTTTTTTGCCTTTGCCGTAATTGTATAGGTGAACTTATCGCCTATTTGTATTGAAGTTTTATCCACTGCGGCAGTCGCTTCGATGTCTGAATTTTTCTTTCCCTTATTTTGAGCCGCAAAAGACATACTGCTGTTTACCAAAAACACTCCTAAGCAGAAAATGGCGCAGATTAAATTAATTATCTTTTTTGGTTTCATTCTTATTTCCTGTTTCAAAAATTTCTACTTCTTGCTCTTCCAATGCTTTTTTAAGCAAATCCTGGCTTATTTCCTGTTGCTTCTTCATCTTATATTCGTATTCAACTTCTGATTTCACTTCATCAAAACTTTTCTGTCGTTTCTGTCTTTTCTCAAGTATAGAAAAAACGTAAAATTTATCTTTTATCTTTAAAGGATCGCTTATTTGCCCCTTTTCTTTAAGGAATAGGCCGGCAATTACATCCTTTGCCTCTCCGATACCGGCAATACTTGAGTCTTCTTCTGTAATTGAAGCCTCCTGGAATTTTCCTTCCTGTTTCTTGAGCTTTTGAACCATTTCGTCTTTTTGGGATTCGTTTTCAAAGCTTAAGAAAGCCGCCTTTATTTGTGCCGGCTCAGTAAAACTATCTTTATTGGCTTCGTAATACAATTTGATATCTTCGGGGCTAATCTTATCCAGTTTTTCCTGTATCTCTTTACCTAAAAGCTGTTCAACCACAATCTGTTTTTTTAGCTGCTCTAAGGTTGAGCGGGTTTCTTCTTTTGTGTCCAACCCTAAACGCTTTGCTTTTGTATAAAGAACTTCTTGCCCGACATAATTTCTAATGAATTCAAGGCGCCTTTCCGGCTCTTCTAAACTCTTTCTCATCCATTGCGGAACATTCTTGAGGGCTTCATCAATCTCAGTATCGGTTATTTCTCTTTTTCCGATACGCGCAACTACCTTTCCCTTTGCCTGTTTTTCTTTGCCCAAAGAAGTCCGCGCCTCCAATTCGTATCTGGCTTGAGCGCTCATTCCCAAATTCTCCAATGCCTCAATTATCTTTTGGTTCATTTCTTGAGCGAACTCTGCCTTTGGATTTAACATCTCTGCTTTATAGAAACTTTTCAGCGCCTTCTCATACTTATATAACTCCATATAAATACTGCCTAGTTTATATAAAAGCTGGGCCTCTTCTTGTAGCTGCATCTTGCCAGCGGCAAGATATTCTTCGAATGCTTCAGCAGCCTCACTCTTTAGCCCTTTGCTTAAAAGCTTGTTAGCATAATCTATCTGGTTTGGGCTGGTCAAGAAAGAGCTCTGCTCTTTAGGTTTAACTATCCGTGTAGGTAAATTTGCCACCAAAAATATTAAAACCGCTAACATTAAAACTATAATTATGGAAAAGAAAACCTGGCGCATTTAACGTAGCCTCCTTTCCCGCATGCGGAAAAATTTAAATAAGGTGCGGTTGTAGGGGATATCGCAGCGAATATCTACATTATCTACCCCCAATCTATCAAATGTTTTCTTGCGTTCGCCTGTTATCTTTAAGGCGTTTTCCCGGAAAGAGCGGCGCAAGGCTTCATTTGAGGTATCCAGATTATACATCTTGCCGGTTTCCGGATCATCGAATTGTGCCATGCCAATATTAGGCAAATCCAGTTCTTTGGGGTCGGTTATGGTAATACTTACCAGGTCATGGCGCTTATTGGCAATGGAAAGCGGCTTCTCAAAGTTAGTATCATAAAAGTCAGATACGATAAAAGTAACCGTGCTGCGTTTGCATACTTTATTGAGATATTCTAAGGCCGCGGGAATGTCCGTTTTTTTGCCTTGCGGGTTAAAATACAACGCCTCTCTAATGATACGCAGCACATGGCTTATTCCTTTTTTTGCTGGGACAAATTTCTCGATTTTATCGGTAAAAATAATCAGCCCTACTTTATCGTTATTGCGGATTGCCGAAAAAGCCAAGACTGAGCAAATCTCTGCGGCAATTTGCCTTTTTAGTTTATTAACCGTGCCGAAATAGGAAGAGCCGGATAAATCCAATAACAACATTACTGTCAGCTCTCTTTCTTCCATAAACTTTTTGATATAGGGATGACCCATGCGCGCGGTTACATTCCAATCAATTGAGCGTATTTCATCGCCTACTTGATACTCCCTTACCTCATCAAACTCCATACCTCGCCCCTTAAATACGCTTTGATATTGGCCGGAAAACACATCAGTAACCATGCGCGAGGTAGTAATCTGGATGCGCCTTATTTGTTGTAAGACTTCTTTAGGGATCATTTAAGGAACCTCAACCTCATCAAATATCCTCTTAATAATATCCTCGGATGTCTTTTCCTCCGCTTCTGCTTCATAACTTACGATAACTCTGTGCCTTAAGATATCCGGACCAATGGACTTCACATCCTGTGGCGTGACATAGCCTCTACCCTGGATAAAAGCATACGCTTTTGAGGCAAGCGTTAAATAAATGCTGGCGCGAGGAGAAGCGCCGTATTGGATTAAATTAGTTAAATCGCTCAGTTTATATTTAGCTGGCTCTCTGGTAGCAAATACAATATCAATGATGTAATTCTCAAGCTTCTCATCCATGTAAATCTCATTTACTACCTTGCGAGCGCGCTTGATATCGTCAGGTCCGACTACAGGAGAAACCTTTATCTCCTTATCCGTTACACTCATTTCTTTTAGAATCTTGCGCTCTTCGTCTTTATTCGGATAGGTGATGTTGATTTTTAGCATAAACCTATCAACCTGCGCTTCAGGCAAAGGATAAGTTCCTTCTTGTTCTATCGGGTTTTGTGTAGCCATCACCAAAAACGGCTCATCTAATTTAAAAGTATTCTCGCCAATAGTGACCTGCCTCTCCTGCATTGCCTCTAAGAGTGCGCTCTGCACTTTTGCCGGAGCGCGGTTAATCTCATCGGCTAGAATGATATTCGCAAAGATAGGACCTTTTTTTGTAGTGAAGGCCCCATCTTTGGGATTATAAACAAGCGTACCGATTAAATCCGCGGGCAGAAGGTCAGGGGTAAACTGAATTCTCTGGAATTTCGTATTGATCGCTTGGGATAGGGTTTTTACAGAAAGTGTCTTGGCCAGGCCTGGCACACCCTCAACAAGCATGTGGCCATTAGCTAAAAGCCCAACCAAAAGCCGCTCAATCAAATATTTTTGCCCGACAATAACCTTTTCAATCTCCTGCTTTAGGCTAATGACAAAACTGCTTTCCTGCTTCACTTTTTCATTTATTGCAGTTACGCCAGTATAGTTCATGTCTTGACCTCCTTTTTTAACCCAGCAATTCTATTTTTAATAAATTCGCTGCCTTTTTCAATATCTTCTTTATAAACAAGGTTATAAACCCCATTAAGAGAAAATTTCTCTCCAATTATAACGCAAATTTTAGGCCATTTCAAAAAATTATTAACTCGCCTAAATGCTTTATAAGTGCCATCTATATACAAAGGGATAATGGGAGCTTTGGATTTAATTCCTATATAAGCAGCGCCGGAAAAGAAGGGATTTAATTCTCCGCTCCTTGATAATTTACCTTCAGGGAATACGCCGATAATCCGATTTTGGCTTAAAAGATTCGTAGCCTGTTTCAGCGCTTCTTTATTATTGCCTTTACCCGGTTCTACTTTAAAAAAGGGGACTCGTTTGGCAAAAAAAGAGAAAGGTTTAATGCAAAAAACCCAACTTGCTACTAACCAATGGATTATGCGGTTTGTGCAGCAGGTAACTACGAACGGATCGAGAAGGCTAAAATGATTGGCAACCAATATGGCAGGGCCTTTTTGGGGTATATTTTCTTTTCCCTTTATCTCTAGTCTGAAAAATAACTTTAAAATTACAAAAAATAAACCTTGAGAAACTCGGTAGATACATTTACCAATGTCCATATATTTAATTTATCCGCCTTTTATTTCTAAAGATGGCCTTTTTGTTTCCTTGCGCGTGCCAACTGATTCATGGCATTGCATGCAACGGTAATCATATAATTCACCATCGGGCAATACCAACAGTAATGTTTCTTGCACCGGCATTGACCTGCCGCAATTGTTGCAATACAAATGCGTAGCGGTCATTTTTTCGAATTGCCGGTCCTGCTCGTCTTCTCTTTCGTCCCACATCATCTCTTCTTTCTCGGATTCAAACCTCCTGTAAGATACCAGCATCTTCCCGGATAGAAGCTGCTTCATTGAGAGAGGAGAAATATTCTTTTTCAATTGAGATTAAGTAATTTTTCAATCTCTTATAATCAATTGGCTCCATTTTAAAGAATTTAAAACCGCACACGACGTTATTATTCAGGCCATTTTTATGTATTACCCATTTAGCTTCTCCATGAAGCAAGAGCGGTATAAAGTAGATAGGAACCTCTAAGGCAAAATCTAAACGTTCGCCTATCCCGATATCCTTAGAAGAGATAAGATGCATACCTTGAAATGAGATATTTTTCGCGAAAGACGGGAAATATTCATGGGATTTCCCGCAGAGGTTTCTGATACAGTGGGTTTTCAATTCTACAGGTAGCCTTTTAAATGCTCTTCTTTCTTCGTTCATTTCTACCACCTCCCACAAAACCGCAGGCGATATCCTCAATTTTCACTCCCTTTCAAGCTGAATGCCTGCTTTTCTTCCTTGTTCTGCTTACCGGGAAAGCTTTTAGACGCATGTGCTCCGGCAAGCTCTTTTTCAGCTACCATCAGATACGCGATGTATTTATTAACAAGGGTATTCATTATCTTATTTCTTCCACCAATCCGCATCATCGCCTTCCTCCTCGAACTTGTCAAAATCCGGAGGCAGAATGATATTAAAATGGAGGAAAAGATACGACGGTATATCCCCAAAACCTTTGAATTTCTTAAGGTCTTTTAAATTTTTAGGCAGATTATCTCCAAGATCCGGCATATACTCTCTTAGAATTGTCTGCATCTTACGTAAAATCTGCTCATGCGGCTCGCAACCTACAGGCAAGGTCGGCAATTTTTTACTACACTTCTTGCAGTAGAATTCTAAATGCCCGCACTGAGTGCATTCTGCAACAAAGAATTTCTTTAATATAAATTCCTGTTTGCATTTAGCGCAATGCAGCTTTTCCTGACAAGCAGTGCATATACTTACCTTCTTAAGAGACGCTGTTTTGAAAACCAAAGGGTTATCAGACAAATACATTTTGCTGCAAATCTTACATTCTGCGGGTAAACCCGCATGCGAATGGATGCCTTCTATTCTCTTACCTATATATTTATGTTTTCTGCATTGCAGATCTTTTTTCATTCTTGCTTACCTCCACCACCAACATATCTACTTTCTCTTATTTCCAATCATCGTATTCTTCGTACATATAATCATCGACTTCGCCGGCTATTTTTACTTGCACAGGGGAAGCTTGCGTAATCTCCAATCTAGTAAAACAAGAAAGGCATTCAATAGTATCTTTGACTTTACAGTTTGCAGGCGAATCGAAAATCTTCTCGCACCAAGGACATCTAATTTTTCCGCTCATAGGCATATCGCTGTTTTAACCTTTACCACCTAATATCACCAACTCTGCCAATCTTTTACGCGGCATGATGTAAGATTCGCATTCTGCACATAAAACAGATTTTTACCTTTAGAGATATTACCTCTGGCAATTGCTCTATTGCTTCAATAATTCCCCATCCTCATTCCGGCTTTCTTCCCATTGCGGTTTTGAATTATTTTTTATGTAATATCCCCCACAATAATAATCTTTTGGATCAATGCCTTTCTTTAATAGATTAAGCCGCCTGCGGCGCCTCTTTAATTTCTGTCTGAATTTAATCTGCAACTTTCTTTTTGAACTCATGCCTTATCTATCTGAAAAAGGTCTTGACCGCACCAGTGGCATTGTTTATTCTTCCTTCAATCTAACTTTTCCTTCGGCAATCTCAAGCAAGGCAATGGTAGAGGGTTTAGCGACCGCATCTGCCTCTACAAGCTTGGGTTGACCTTCAGAAATTTCTATAGCCCTCTTAGAAGCTAAAACCACCAATTTATAAATAGAATTGCCACATTTATCTAGAACTTTCTCTAATGGCACTTCTCTTGTCATTGCCAAATTCAGATATGCACATTTCTAATTACAGACGGGAGGCTGCCGCCATTTATAATGACAGCAGCCCCTTATTTTTAACCTTTAGTTGCGATTAATAGTCACCGTGCGGCGATGGCGGCATAGGTGGCATCTTTTCTTTTTCCGGAAGTTCACACACTACTGCTTCGGTGGTAAGCATAAGCCCGGCAATGCTTGAAGCATTTTGTATGGCCAGCCTGACCACTTTTACCGGATCAATTACCCCTGCCTTGATTAAATCAGTGTATTCGCCTGTTTCGGCATTGTAACCAAAGGCGCCTTTTTCGTCCTTGACTTTTTGAGCTACTACCACGCCTTCCACCCCAGCATTCTGGGCAATCTGCCTGATTGGCTCTTCCAGGGCCCGCCTCACAATATCAACCCCGATTTTCTCATCACCTTCAAGCTTAAGAGATTCAACACGAGGAATCGACCTTAAAAGCGCTACTCCGCCGCCCGGGACAATACCCTCTTCAACTGCTGCCCTTGTCGCATGAAGTGCATCTTCTACGCGCGCCTTCTTTTCTTTCATCTCAGTTTCAGTGGCAGCGCCCACATTAACTACCGCCACCCCACCCGAGAGCTTTGCCAAACGCTCTTGGAGTTTCTCCCGGTCATAATCAGAATCGGTTTTATCAATTTCCTTCTTGATCTGTTCAATTCTTCCTTTAATATCGGAGGTTTTGCCCGCTCCTTCAATAATAGTGGTATTCTCCTTATCCACTTTGATTCGCTTGGCTTTGCCTAAATCAGACATTTGGACATTCTCTAATTTGATCCCTAAGTCCTCGGCAATCGCCCTTCCTCCGGTGAGAATGGCTATGTCTTCAAGCATTGCCTTTCGCCTATCGCCATAGCCAGGAGCCTTGACTGCGCAGACATTAAGCGTACCCCTGATCTTGTTAACTACCAAGGTTGCCAAGGCCTCGCCTTCAACCTCTTCTGAAATAATCAGTAGGGGCTTGCCTTGCTGAGCAGTTTTTTCCAACAATGGAATAATGTCTTTTACCGCCGATATTTTTTTCTCATAGATTAAAATATACGGCTCTTCTAACACACACTCCATTCTTTCAGCATCGGTCACAAAGTAAGGAGATAGATACCCCTGGTCAAATTGCATACCTTCGACTACATCAAGGGTTGTGGCCATGGACTTTGCTTCTTCTACAGTAACCACCCCATCCTTACCTACTTTATCCATAGCATCAGCCAAGAGATTCCCTATGGTTTCATCGCCATTGGCTGAAATAGTGGCAATTTGACTGGTTTCTTTCTTATCTTTAATAGGCTTTGCCATCCGTTTAAGCTCATCAATGACCACTTCCACTGCTTTGTCTATGCCTCTTTTAAGACCCATGGGATTTGCGCCAGCAGTGACGTTTTTCATGCCTTCCTTATAGATTGAGTGAGTCAAAAGTGTCGCTGTGGTCGTACCATCACCCGCAGTATCAGATGTCTTTTCAGCCACTTCCTTAACCATTTGAGCACCCATATTCTCATAGGCATCCTCAAGCTCGATTTCTTTCGCTACCGTAACGCCGTCTTTGGTAATGGTCGGTGAGCCAAACTTCTTATCCAAAACTACATTACGGCCTTTGGGACCTAAGGTAACTACTACTGCATCAGATAATTTCTCTACACCTTTTAATATTTTCTGTCTGGCTTCTTCGCCAAAAGAAAGTTGTTTCGCCATATTGAATTCACCTCCCTTTCACTTAATCGATAATAATAGCTAAAACATCCTCTTCCTTAATAATCAAATGCTCTTCATCCTCTAATTTTATTTCTGTGCCGGAATATTTTCCGTAGAGGATTTTGTCTCCCGGCTTAACCTCTAAGGGCTGAACTTTACCATCCTCTAAAACCTTGCCCTTTCCCACTGCAACTACCCTGCCTTCTTGCGGTTTTTCCTTGGCAGTATCCGGTAAGATTATCCCTCCCTTGGTTTTGTCTTCAGCTTCCAAAGGCTTAACCAGAATTCTGTCTCCTAATGGCGTAATCTGCATAGACACCTCCTCCTTTCCTTGAATATCCTGTTGAGTTATCTCTGGTTTTATCTCTTCCTTCTCTTCAATGGGCTTTTCCTTTAGAGTTTTTGTCCGAGCTAAAGGTTTCTTTTTAGAGATAGTTCTTCGTTTTTTCATCTTAATAAATTGTCACCTCCTTTACAATGAAAGTAGGGAAAATTTAGATTTTATTTTTTGTCTTGTTTCGGCTTAACGTGAGGCAGCGAGCACTTTTTGGATTTAATCAGCGCTAGCTTTGATTAAGATATCGGGATCTTCTTCGCCGTTTCTTCTTCCTCTTCACCTTCAGTAATAGCTTTTGCTACCTTAATAGTTAATACGCCATTCTTATAGTCAGCTGAAACTTCATTTTCTTTTATATTATCAGGCAAAGGAATAGCCCTTGAAAAATGCCCGTAACTTCTTTCCTGCCTAAAAAACTTATCGCCCTTATTCTCCTCAAGCACGGTTTCTCGTTCGCCGGATACCCTAAGCACCTTGTTCTTTATTTCCACGCTTATTTTATCTTTATCCATGCCGGGAAGATCCATTGTGATCATGTAGTGAGTTTTATCTTCTTTAATATCGATATCCGGCTCAAAGAAGCTCCCCTTATCAGAAGGCAAAAATCCCTGACTCCTCATGCCTCTCCCAAAGCTTTCATTAAACATCTTGTTAAGCTGTTGTTGCATATGTTTCATTTCTTCAAAAGGCTTCCATTCGTCACTAAAAAAATCATCCCAGTACCAATCATTATCAAAAGCCCTTTGGGCAAATCTTGGGATTGTAGCTTTTTTTGAGAATACAGGGGAATTGCTTCTCGCTGATATACTCCCGAAACTATCTACGCGCTTCTTAAGGCTAATCAGATATCCCCCCTCGACAATCAATCCGATAGCCAATATGATTACCAAAGCTATTAATATTTTTTGATTCTTCATCGCCCATCATCTCCTTTTAAATCATACGTTCGAGCTGTGAAGCTGGGGCATAAAGATAAAAATACCCTACCTTAGATTTTAGGCTTTTTTAGTTGTTTAATCTCCATTCTTCGGCTTAGGCCTATTTTTGTCTTAAGAACGACTTTGTCAGTCTCTGCCTTAATGTACCGATCTTGGCTGTCCAGCCCTTAAACTGCTCACCTAATCTTTTAATATATTCTCCCTTGGACATACCAAACCACCTCACTCTTTAATTTCAATTCTTTTTGGCTGAGCTTCATCTGACTTGACTAGCTTTACTCTTAAGATACCGTTTTCATATTGAGCGTCGATTTTGCTCTTGTCAATATCATCGCCAATAACAAAGGTTCTAATATATTCTAGTGGACAGCGCTCTCTATGGATAACGGTATATCCTTTAGGTATAGCCTCATCATTCTCGCGGGTCTTTCCTTTAATAGTCAGCTCATTTCCTTTAAGCTCAAGCCCTATATCTTCTTTGGTTAAACCGGTCATCTCTGCTTCAAGAACCACTTCTTTATCGGTTTCATGTATGTTAACCAAAGGTTGTATAACCCTTGACTCAGGCTGTTTTTGTTTTTGCTTAATAAGCGCCATAGTTCCACCTCCCCTTCCAAACAAAATAGCGTCTCTGGGGAAAAACGTTATTTTATATCGACCTTAAGCTGTTTTGGTTTTGCCTCTTCTTTTTTGGGTAGCACAAGCTCTAATACGCCATTTTTGTAGCTGGCGTTTACTTTAGAGGCATCTACCGCCGCAGGCAGACTAATTGCCCGGTTGAAAGAACCATAGAAGCGTTCTGTCCTGACATAATCTTTTTCTTTAACCTCTTTTTCTTGTTTCTTCTCTCCCTTTATAATCAAGGTGTCTCCATGCACAGAAACTTCTATTTCGTCTTTCTTCATTCCCGGGATATCGGCTTTAACCATGATGTTGTCTTTGGAGTCGTAAATATCTATCGCAGGACTCCAAGCGCCTTCTAGTAAACCCACATCCCGATCACCCCATCTTACTAAGGAAGAGTTAAACATTCTGTTCATCTCATTCTGAATCACTTCCAGATCCCTGAAAGGATCCCACCATGTTTCTCTCGGTCTCCACGGTATAAGCGCCATAGTTAACACCTCCCTTCAAAATGATTAGTTTTTGTTATTGTCAAAATCAATACCCGAAGCTTAAGTATCGCCGTTCTTGGCACATCACCTCCATAAGTCGCCGTCCCTTGTTGGCACTCTCCGTATGAGAGTGCCAACTTAAGGGCAAAAAATTTTAGGTCTTCACGCACATTCTTTCTTCCATTTCTAATATAACTTTTAAACCGTCTACCTTTACTTTCTTCTCCTTCATCAGATACCAAATATGGCTTAACTTATTTAGCTCATTTTTTGAGTAAAGTCGTGACCTTCCTTTTTTTCGGGGCGGACGAATAATATCCTCTTTGTCGAGCTGCTTTAGTACCCAGACCGGTATTCCAAGAAGTTTATTAATTACACCGCTCGTATATACCGGCTCGTCTATCCCCACATCAAAGATATCTCCATACTTGATTGCTTTTTTCATCAGCTATGTATATAGCACAATTTTCGCATTTTTTCAAGTGTTTTTCGCAATTTTTTTTTCGGTTTTCGTAATTTAATAACCGCATATCCAACTTAATTTTTGTAACAGTTGTAACTGTTCAGCTCTTGGAAGTGCCCCGACGAGACCATGCTCAAGGTAGGTTGGGTCGTCCCGACGGGCTACTTCTGGAGGCTGAAATGTTACCTTAGAACTCAATTCTTATTCCTAATCTACCCCCTAACCCATTTCTTCCATCTGACTCGACAAAGCCATAACCTTCAATAAAGGGCTGGGGCCTAAAAAGTTTCTTTGCTTCTTTCTTCTTTTCCTCAACCACTGTAACCTGGGACCCGGGCTGGGCTACAATCTGAGTAATCTGCTTATTCGTAGGCATAAAGAACGCCCTATAAATCGTCAGGCCCACTAAGCCAATAAGCGCAATACCGGCCGCGTAGCGCAAGGTCTTAACCCATGGCAAAAACTGAAAGAAGCTTCCGGCGAATTTAAGCAGGCTAAATCTTTCGTTTTCCACCATCCTGCACCTTACCTTTCAGCCACAGATAGAAAAACATCCCCAGTCCTCCGACGATATTGCCAAGTGTAAAAGCTATCAACACCTTCATATTATCCACCTCCCTTTAGTTTCCGATTTTCCTGTCTATCCGCTCAACCAAGGTCTCAACCCTGACCAAGCGCTCCCTGATTTCCTCAATGCAGCTTATTCTTTTTTCCATAGCCTCTACTCGGTTGTTTAACTGGCCGTAGCCAAAGGCAATTCCAGCAAGGGTAAGAATCAAGGTGATAATTGCGCCGGTAAACCCGGCTTTTAACTTAATTTTGGTTTCCCCATTCATTTCTTTTCAGCCTCCTTCTGCAGTATTGCAATAATTTCCTCGAGTTGCGCTATCCTGCCCACGGTTTGCCAGTAGGCTATTTTTGCCTTTTCCTGGGATTCCTTCAACTGCACGGCTGTGACTTCTAAGTGTTTCAACTGCTGTTTTAATTCTTCAAGCATTTAGCCCTCCATGAGATTATTTTTTGTTTTGCATCAATGAAAGTTTTACCGCGAAACTATCCCCTGCATAAGCAGTGATGCCTGATCTTCCCACTTTCCAGCGTACTAGTACTGTATATGTGCCAGCGTTGACCGCTTCCCAGTGATGGATCTGCGTAGGGAGTCTCTGGTTGTAAAAAAGTATGCCTCCGGGAATATCAGCAAAAAGCCCGCCGACTCTTGCTCCGGTTTTCTCAACGCTGTTAATCAAAACCTGGATATCTATCCAGTCAGACTGGTCTTCCTGGTAATCCAGCCTTAAATCGCCTGCCTGAAATAATATCAATAACTTGGTGGCATCCGGCGTGGTAATCTGAGCGCTGATTAAATCCACATAGCTGGTGCTGCCGGTTGACTTATTTGTGGCGGTTGCGGTGATTATTTCTGAGATGGCGTTGGTTTCTAAGACCTGCCCCTTGATTACGCCGGTATTTACCTCTAAGCCTGTGCTTGCGCTTAGCTTATAGCCCGTGGTGCCTGCTACATAATTATTACTTTTTATATAGCCGTCTACATTCAAATTTCCGGTATTAACTGCCAAGGCATCCAGTTGGTTGACATTTATCTTGTCCGCAGTAATGGAATCCGTGTAAATCTTGCCACCGTCAATCTTGGTGATATCAGAACCGTGCGCCCAACCGGTGGCTGTTGCAACATTCACCAATTCCCATTCGCCAGAAACAATTTGATCTGCGCCGACACTAGCTGCCCGGTACAATTTATCCCCGTCGTCGGTATCTATCCATAAATCTCCGATGGATAAAGAAGTAGGGATAGAGGCCTGCTTAAAAACAGTGATACCTCCTCCTCCACCGCTTTCAGAGACCACCTGCCAGGAGCTGTTTTGATAAATATAGAGCTTATTATTATCGTCCGTATCAATCCAGTAATCCCCTTCATTCATGCCGCTTGTCGGCTCGCTGGCCTGATAATAAGTTTTGGGCGGAATAGCGTCACTGGCCAGCTTGGAAAGCGTTATGGATTGGGCGGTAATTTTGCTTCCGTCTAAATCGTAAATCTTGGCATTAGTGACAATAAGGTCTTTTATCTGCGCAGATAAGGTAATCAGCTCTCCGGCAATAAGCTTTCTTGCTGAGATTATAGTATCGCCTATTTCTGCCTCAGCCAAAGGCGTGAAGTTTATTGTTACTGCGGATGAGAAACTCCCGGGACCGTAAGTGTCTACTGCCCTTACTTTATAATAAGCCCGGTCTTTGATAACAAATTCATCATTAATACTCGGCGTTCCCGAAGGCCAAGACGCTACGGAAATCTGCCCTGTAGAATTATTGTAGCCGGTGACCACTGCCTCTTGGCCTTTATAGGTTCCGCTGGTCTGCAGGATCACGTCCCCGACAAAGTAATTGTTCCCAAAGCCTGCTATACTCGCATCTGTGATACTGGTCGCATCAGCAGCGTCAGCCTTGGCGTCAATCGGAGAGTTGCCCTGGGGGGCAAAGGCAAAAAACAAAAGCCTCAAGCTTAAACGCTTTGCTGCCGACATGCGGAAGATTTACTTTCCGCGTGTCGGCAACCCCAGCAGATTAAAGGAGTGATTTTTATGATTATGAAAGCAAAACCAGATAACAAAAAGAAACGCTACATCATCTATACTCGCTGCTCCACTGATGACCAGGCCCAGGGCGACTATACCACTCTTGATGCTCAGGCGCACCACTGCAAGAATATGATTGACGCCTTTGGCTATGAGATGGCTGCTTTCGGAAAATCCGGTGTTGTCTATGATGACGGCTACTCCGGAAAAGACTTGAATCGGCCAGGCATACAGTCAGTGCTTAACGATATTCATAGCGGCAAGAAATCCTTTGACGGCTTAATCTTCTTACGGCTTGACCGCTTGACTCGCAATACCCGCGACCTCTACTGGCTTATTGATCTATTCAACTCCAAAGAAATTGCTTTTGTATCCGTACGCGAGAATCTTGACAGCTCAACTGCTATAGGCAGAGTAGTAATTGGCATACTCGGGATCCTTTCTGCCTTTGAACGCGAACTCACCGGTGAACGCGTTAAAGCCTCTTGCATTGCCCGGGCCCGCCAAGGCAAGTGGACTGGCGGAGCGCTTCCTTTAGGTTATAAACTTATTAATGACGGACCCATGCTGCCAAACGGCAGGCAGCCTCACAAGGTTGTAATCAATGAAGAAATAGGCCCGAAGTTAAGAGCCATCTGGCAAATGGCTGCTGAGAATAAGTCGTTGACTGAAATCGGCAATACATTGGTTAAGCTGGAAGTCCCAACCTACAAAGGAAAAAGCTGGCGCAAGCAAAGCATTGCTGCCATACTAAAAAGCCCTTTCTACAAAGGCATGATCCGCTACGCCGGTGAACTGCACAAAGGTAACCACCCTCCGCTTATTGACGACGGCCTCTGGGAGAAAGCCAATAAAATTCTTACCGGCAACACGCCAAAGCACTACTTCACTAAAAAACCTAAGGAGTATGTTTACTTATTGAATGGGATACTTCGGTGTGGAAAGTGCGGAAGCCACTACATATCCTATTTTGCTAATGGCAGGAGCAGGAAGTTTTTTTACTACGCCTGCAGCCGGTCATTACAAAGATTAGGATGTGATGTCCCTAATCTACCGGCTACGCAGCTTGACCAAGCTGTAATTGATTTCTTTAGAGTTGCCTCACAGAACCAGGACATTATCGTAAAGGCCGTGGGTGACGCGGCAATTGATGCCAAGGACAAACTTGGTAAAGTGCAGAAAGAAATCAAGCAGGCCGAGGAGAAACTAAAAATCGCAAGGGAAAAAGCAGACAAGCTGCTCTCCCTTGCGATTGAAGGCGCTATCTCAAAAGGCGCCACTTACAAAACCAAGATGGATGCCCTTGATAATGAGATCTTCGCGCTTCAAGAGAAATTATCCAAGCTTGAAGCCCAAAGAAAAGTCGCTCAAATGACCGCTAACTCCAGCGAGTTTTTATACTCTAACTTTAAATTTGCTATTCAGTACCTTGATAAGGCCACTCCGGAAAACCAGAAAGCCCTGCTGCAGCTATTAATCAAATCCATAACAGTCCTAGATGACCGTGTGGAATTCCGCATGTATGTAGGCAGCCCTTACGAAGAGATTGCCTGCCACCTACCCGAAAACACCCACAATAACCCCGGAAATGCCCCTAAAAACAGCAATGCCCCACAGGATCACTGTAGGGCACTGGTGCCAACTGCTGGTGGTTCGAATATTCGTCCAGAGTGGCTGCCCAATGTTGTCTTCCGCCGCACCGCAGAACCCCAAGTGGTTCAATTGGTTGTGAAGATGGATATCCGGAGAAGCAAGCGGATTTTGCTTAGTTTAGTAGATCCTCTGCCGCCGGTACCCGTCCGCAAGCCCCGAATCTACCCAAACACCATAGTAGAGGCCCTAAAGATTAAGGCCTTCATTAACAGCGGCCAGACCAAAATAACCTGGGCAAAAACCTGTAGAGAACTAAATATATCAGAGTCTAAATTAGCCCACTTGTTGAAAATAGTCAACAAGCTACCTCCGGAATTTGTTGAAAATATGAAGCAATGCGGCAATCAAGAGACATTAAGAATCTTCACCGGCAGACGCCTTTTGAACATTTCCCGCCTAAAAACCATTCAAGAACGCCGGGATATGATAAACCAGCTATTATTGCCTAGGTAAAATTGTATTCCTACCTATTCCTAAGAACTCTTCGGCCAACTTTATAAGTTTTTCGCAGCCTGCTTGGGACCAACGGTTATAATAATCAGCCTCTTCCCTTAAAGTTTTGGCCTGCTGGAAACCTTCAAGGATATATACCGGGATAACCTTCGTCTCAACGTACAAAGTCTTAATGGCAGCGACAAGGCAATAATGGCTGTGTTCCCGCAGGCTTTTGGCGTATAACAAGGCCCTTGCGCTGTGAAACATCGAATAATAGGTCTGAATAGTTGCCCATTTATAGTCGGTTTCGCTGTAGGTTTTATGCGCCCGACTTAAGTCTGCTTCTGCTGCTTCTATTTCCTTTGCTGCCAACGCAGGCCCGCGTGAAAACGGCTTAATCTTGCCTCTCTTTAGGCAATCATCATATTCTATGGTCATCCCTTCTCCTCCCAGAGCACTATGCCACGTTCTACTTCCTGCATGAAGACTTTTTCGCTTTCTTTAAAGCTGGCCATTTCAGTTGCAGTCTTAATTACAGTCTGGAGTTTTTGCTTAGTTTTAAGGGAAGAAAGGGCGTCTTTTGTTGCCTCTGGATCCTTTGAGAGTATAAAAAGGTCTATGTCGCTGGCAGGATCATTCTCACCGCGGCTATAGCTGCCGTAAAGCACAATCTTACGCGAGAAAGGTTTAAGCTTGGCTACGATAGGGCGTAAGGAAAACACATTCTTCAATATCTTAAACTGCTTTATAGCTGCGTCATCATAGACAATGCGGTAAAAGATAACCTTGCCTCTTCTCTCTTGCGAAACCAGACCCTGCCGCATAAGCTCTTTTAAAGCGAAATACACCCCTGCTCTGCTGGCAAGGGTAGTCTTCTGAATTTCGCTGGCTAAGAATTCCTTACTCGGGTCCTGGGCAAGATACGAAAGCACCTTAAGGGAATTAGTCGCGCCGAATATATCTATTACCTTATTATTTCTTTTCCCCATCTTCTCTCCTGTCTAATGTATTAGACAATTGTTTATTATATTAGACAATTAGATAAAGTCAACACAATTTTGATTTGTTTCACCGGCAGAGAACTTTTAAATATTCACACCTAAAACCCATCCAAGAACGCCGGGAGATAATTGAATACCTATTGCCAAAAGCATAAACCAGCATTTCGGTAATTCTTGTCTATGCATGCGCTATGCCGTTATCTCCTTTGAGGTTTCTTGTTTCAGATAAAAGAAAGCCGCTAAGGCCAGGCACTCCACAAAAATAACTGCCGTGATAACGAATGCTATCGAACGATCATACAAAAATCCCAATAAGACACTCCCCAAAAAAACTGCCAGACCATATGTGGTGTTAAAAATGCCGTAACCTGTTCCTCGCTTGTTTAGAGAGGTAATATCTGCAATCGCCGAGCGCATAATTGTCTCGTGAACGCCCATTACTATCCCCCAACAAAGCACTCCGATAATAACAAGGATATGGCGTTGGGAGAATACGAATAGCGACATCAAAAGCGTCATAATTGGAATGATAACCAATAAATCTAATCCAGCATTGTGGTTATTCTTGCGGGTTTTCATTACATCGTATAGTTTACCGACCGATAAAGCAGCTACGGCATCAATGCCCATCGCTATTGAATAATACAAAGGAATCTGCGCGTCAGGGAGAATATTAGAAGACTTAAAATGAAAAGCAAGCAGTAAAAAAGAGCAGAAACCCAACGTCGTAACAAAAGTAAACAGCGTATACAGCCAAAAAACTTTGGAGAGTCTATCTAGAATTTTTGCTTTTTTCCCCGCGGCCTCCAAAGCAGCTGGATGAGGGACCTCCCGGTAAGAAACAAACAGGCAAAACATGACCAGTAAAAAAGGAATCCAAAGAAAGGCATACCCTTTCTGATAAGCGACAATTCCTATCTGCTCTTTGCCTATCAGCATAAAAAAGACCGTAAAAATCAAAGGCCCGGCAACCGCGCCAATCTGATCCATCGCTTCATGCAGGCCAAACCCAAATCCGGTGCCAACCTGTGAGCTTGCCTGCGAAAGTATGGTATCCCTTGCGGGGCTGCGGATGGCCTTGCCTATTCTTTCTAAAATTATAAACAGCGCAGCAATCTGCCATATGCCAGCCAGAGAAAGCAACGGCACACTCACCAACAAACCATATCCAACAATAGTCAGAAGCCAGTACGATTTTGTCTTGTCCGAAACATACCCTGAAAGTAAACGCAAGGTATATCCCAGAAACTCTCCTATCCCGGTTATCACCCCTAGGGTAACAGCGTTTACCGCAAGCAGTTTTAGATAAGGACCGTTGACGCTACGCGCCCCCTCATAAGCAATATCACCAAAAAGGCTGACCAAACCAAAAAGAATAATAATATTTAAGGCTCTCCTTCTTGCTGCGGTTGGAGAATTAAAAGTCATAAGTGCCATTGAACTATTTATTGTCTTTTTTCGTTGAAGAGTCATCCTTTTTGTCTGCTAAATTACTTTTGATAATTAACCAAATAATCCATACTACTGCTCCTCCTAGCAATACATATACAGGCCAATCCTGATATAAATTACCAGTCATGCTAAACACCCCTCCCATTCCTTGTTACGCCGTCCGTTGAATTAAAAAAATTATATGGGCGGCTATTATATCTGCGTCAATCGACCAAGGGCCAGCACCAATAATAAGAAAAATACTTAGACTAATTCAGCCAAGAAGCCCTGCGCTGATAAATAAGATTGATTGCCCCTAAAAGAATTATTACGCTTCCCACAACCACAAGCATGATGAAAGGACCGTATTTTGCGCTTAAGATGCTGCTAATAAACATAAATATAAGAAACCCGAGATGCATTACCATCTCAAGGGAACTGAAAACTTTGCCCATCATTTCATTGCTGCTGACATTATGTATAATGGTATTACAGGCAGATAGAATCGGCGAAACAAATATGCCGAAGATAAAAGATAAAAATGCCGCCATATAGAATTTAGGGTAATTCTTTAGCGTTACGGCAAATACAATCAACACCATACCGCTTAAAATTAAGGCGGAAAATATCGCCTTATATTCGGAAACCCGGCTGCCAAACTTGCCGTAAAGCATAGAGCCCGCAAAAAGCCCGGCACCCAAAAACATAATTAATAACCCTACGTCTTTGGTCGCGGATTGTAAAACCTGCTGCACAAAGATAATCAAAACCACATACACCGAACCCAGGGCAGAGAATACCAGAAACATCACTGCGGCGATGAAACGAATATTTTTATGGCGTAAAAAGTAAATTATACCTTCCTTGATCTCAAGCCAAATAGACTTTCTGATCTTCTGCACGATATCCCGGCTTACTAAAATTACATCTTTAAACGCCGGATGTTTTAAGGAAACAGCAGTTTTGCTGGAAATAAAAAATATAAATGTGCCAGAAATTAAAGAACTTAAAGAATCCATGTAAAAACCTTTTTTGGGGCCAGCCACCTCTACCAAGATACCGCTGATACCAAAACCGGCGATAGTGGCGATCATACCGGTAATATTCACTAAGGAATTTGCCATCAGCAAATTCCTGGGCTCAACTAACTCAGGGATAATCGCCAGTTTTGCCGGCACAAAAAACCTGCCGATACAGAATGATATAAAAACGATGATATAAATAGGAATCATATTTTTGGTATAAAATAGAAAGGAAGGTATAGTGAAAATTAAAATCATTTGCAGGAATTCGCATGCATACATGGTTTTACGCCTATCCCATCTATCTACATAAACACCGGCAATCGGACCGATTAAAAATACAGGGATTATTGTAAATGACAGTATCTTGGCGATTTCATAAGCTGAACCCGGCGCCCTTGAATAAACAAAGGCAATCAAGGCCATCTGTGAAAGCCTGTCCCCAAGTTGCGAGATGATCTGCCCCAGCCAGAGGCAGAAAAAATTACGGGATTTTAAAACCTCAGAGAATTTCGACATCTACTCTTGATCCCTTTTAAGCTATGCTACGGTTTGCTGAAAAATAGAAAGATCTGCCATATTTGCAAGCACCAGCAAAACATCTCTACCTTCTATAACAACGGTATTGCCTGACGGTATCATAAACTTGCCTTCACGAGAAATAAGCACAATAAGAAATTTTTTAGGTAACTCTTAGGCATATGCGAATCTCCTAACACAAATGATTTAACATTATTACACTTTAGATAATACCAAGAATTTTTCTTATTAGCAATCAAGATTAATGCGCCGGATTATAGTTAGGTTAGTTTTTTAGCGAGCTTCTGAATACTGCTATCGGGGTGCTTGAGGAGTTTTTCTCTGTCGTAGGTAATAAAATCTGGGTGGAGCGATATCCGGTACTGCTTTGAGCCGTTGTTCTCTATAAACTTCTGGCCGTCCTTATCTAATAGACTTCCTTGCAAAGCCGTCCTAAGATTGCTGTAAATCTGGAATTTTTCGACATCCATAATGATATTGTCTGAACCCAGGCTATGCCTATGAACCCAACCCTCCTTTTTCTTTTTTAATTCTAGCACAAGGCGCAGGAATAATTTAAACATAGAGTCTCCGAGTTTTATTTTGTGGTTGTTTACTTCAATTTCATTACTCCGTTTCATTGGAATCGTGCCGGGTATATATATTTTATCATAGCATTTGTATTCAAAATATTTATAGTCCTTATTTTGCCTTTCGGTAAGCTCTCTAATAACAAGATCTGCGCCGATATCCGGCTTCAACATGCCGGAAATAATCTCCCCGAGTAATTTACAAATTCGGCTGTCAAATGTTCTATGAAAAATACTGCTCCGTTTCAAATGTTTTGTTAAAATACCGGATTCGCTATTTGATACAGGCGTAAAAATAATGAGAATGCTGTTATCATTACAAATATATTTTAAAGTAGAGAGCTTTAGAAGCTTCCCATTCCCAATATTAAGGATAAAAACCAACCCTATGCGCTTTCCGCTGCGGGTTTGATTTGCTATATAAAAATACCCTTTCCGCATTCTTTCACTTTATTGCGCGCCTGTTTTAACTTAATTCGTCTATCCATTTTTCTAAAGCCTCGGGGTCCCAAGCCAAGCGTTGCGTCGACCTGCATTCCAAAGCCTTAGGAGCTGTCGCTTTTTCGCAGCCTTCAAGAAACATACCACGAATATTCATCCACGCTTTACCAGGCAAAAGCGCATCTTTCATCTTATAAAAATTGTTGACTTCCCATTCAACCCATGCGTCTTTATAGGTTTCATTCCCCATTAAAACTACCAGCTTAGAACACTGCTCGAATTTCTTGATAATTTCTTCGCGCATTGGTTTTGAACGGCCTTCGTTTATCTGGCATATAATTAATTTTTCGCTGCCGTCCGGCGATACTTCTTTGCATAAATGGTCATGAGATTCAAAAACATGTTTCGTCTTATTTTTAAGCAAATCAAAAGCTTCAAGCTGTTTTTGGTCAGCGTGGTTAAAACTAACAAATACGGTTATTGCCATGGCCTCCGCTCCTTTACATTTAAACCCGGATAATGGCAACTCTGCTATTGCGTAGACAGCCTATTATAAGGCCTAAAATACAGGCCGCGGGTTATTTGCCCATACTGCTTTAATATTTTTATCTGCCCAAAACCTCTTTTTCCGCTTTAAGCCATATATCCCAATCCTTGCCTTGAGGTTTTCCTTCTTTTTCCCAAAGATAATATGCTTTCTTCTGCACCTCAACAAAGAACTTTTCAGATCCAACGGAGGTTTCTTTCTTATCGGTTGTAATTTTCTTTATTTTTGCAGCCATTAGACGCTCCTTTCTGTTATGTAATTACTATTAACCGCTATGCCTGAAATGCTTTTCGCTCACCTCCTTTCAATAAGACTTAATCTAATAAAGCAATACCCTTGGCCAGCAATTTTTTATCTTGGGTCTTTATAAAATCTATATTGATCTTATTTCCGGCTTTTATATCGTGAAGGCCAGCGTTTTTATTGCCATTTCCTATAATCAGTGTTTGGGTGTCTACAGTAAAAATTGTCTTTATATGCTTCGCCCTGTTTCCGCTAACCCTTATTTCCTCCGTAACTAATCTCTTGGCATTATTATCTACGCTCTTTACTTTAACCTCCAGTAATCTGTCAGAAATCCTTCCTTTACGTTTGCAGCCCATTTTTAGAATATTTTAGAAATAGACGTATCTTTAAGCCAAAGATTTGTTATGCCGTGATCATTTCTTAAGGTTAAAACTATATCTTCGCCATTGCCGTTATATTCATACTGCTCAATATAATTCCCCGTTGAAATTATCCTGATTTTCTCAATAATGCCGGTACACTCTCCGGAATATTTTATCGTGTCTCCTATGTTTAATATCACATTCCGGCTCATTTGGCATCCTCCTTAACTTTTTAAGCTTTCTAAGCTGGCCTTTAATCTTATTTTTAGATTCTCAGCAAAAACAAGAACTTATTTGCAATCCAGAAATATATTGTAATGCCCAAGATATCAATTATTGTTGTAAGTAAAGGCCCGCTCATCAGAGCGGGGTCTAATTTAATCTTTTTTAATATAATGGGGAGGCTGGCGCCTATCACTGCGGAAATGATAACCGTTAATCCCATAGAAAGCCCCACAGAAAAGCTCAAACCCCAGTTATATTCTTGAAAAAACACCCTTAATATGCACGCTAAGGCCAAAATGCCGCCTAATAAAATCCCCAGCATTGACTCTCTTAAAGCTACCCTGAGAAAATCGTTTATTTTTATCTCTCCCACCGCCAAACTCCTGATAACTATCGTCGAGGATTGGGTGCCTGCGTTACCGGCTGTATCAACAAGCATGGGGAGAAAAAAACTTAATGCAATCCATTTTTGTATAGTCAGCTGGAACTTTTGAAGAATAAAGCCCGACGCAGATCCCAAAATCACCAATAAGATAAGCCAAAAACTTCTTTTCCAAAGTATATTAAATAGGCCCGTCTCAAGATAAGGCTCTTCTATAGGGACAACTGCGGCAATTCTTTGGAAGTCTTCTGTGGCCTCCTCATCAATAACATCTACCAGATCATCAAAGGTTATTATCCCTAATAACTTCTCGTTATTATCTATAACCGGCAGGGCCAAAAGGTCATATTTTTTAAAAATGCCTAAAGCCTCTTCTTGATCCCGGTATACGTTAATCTTCTTCACATCTCTAAACATAATGTCTTTTATCAGCGCGCCAGCCTGGGCTAAAACTATTTTTTTAAGCGATACCACGCCTATTAATTTCCTTTCGGCGTTTAATACATAAGCGTGATAAATTGTTTCTGTTTTTAAGCCGATTTGTTTTATGTGCTCCAGGGCGGCTTCAACAGTCATGTCTTCATAAAGCTGCACAAAGTCCGGAGTCATCAGCCTTCCCACGGAATTATCGGGATAATTAAGTATCTGCTGTGCTATCTCTCTTTCCTCATAATAAAGATAGCTCATAAATTTTTTAACCAGCTCCGCGGGCATTTCTTCAAATAATCCAGTCCTGTCGTCAACCGACATTTCATTTAAGATTGTCCTGATTTCAGATGTGGTTAAATCCTCGAGCATTTTTTCCTGCTCCTCTACAGGAAAACTCATAAAGACTTCCACGGCGGTCTCGGGAGGAATCATGCGGAATACGATCATTTTCCAGGATGGATTAAAAAGATGAGAGATAAAATACGCTATGTCTTCCGGATGCTGCGGAATAATCTCCTTTAATTCGGAAAGTTTTCTTTGCGCTATCAGTTCTTCTGCTTTTTTAATAATTTTCTTATTCATATCGCCTGAGTTTAGAGTTGGTATTCTTTGGCCGCTTCCGGCTGATATACTATTTTCTTAATTTTAAGTTTTCTTAAACCTGCCGGGACTTTCCATTCAATAATATCTCCTACTTTATATCCCAATATTGCTGTGCCAATGGGAGCTAAAATAGAGATTTTGTTTTGCTCAATATCTGCGTCTTCGGGGTATACTAATTGATAAATTTCGTCTTTGCCTGTATCGGCATCCCTAAGGCAAACCTTTGAGTTCATCGTAACGATATCAGGCGGAATTTTGTCGGCATCAACTACAATTGCCCTGTTTAACTCGGCTTCAAGCTCTTCAATCCGCGCCCACTCCGTATCGTTCCTTGAGCTTTTTATTTTTCTTACTTCTTTAATTAATCCTAATTCATCCCGCGAGCTGAAGCTGTGCTCCAGCTCATCAAGAGAGCGCCTGTCAATCTCCTGCCTAGACCTTATATTTTTGGTTATTTCTGTGAGGCGGTCAAAATCCGGCTTTGTTATATAAATTTGTTTGTCTTTCATTGCTGCTCCTTCTCTATATTATTTTAGATTAGCTTTCTATTCTTTATATTGCTCGAGCTTTTTAATCCATAACTCTGATGTGGGTTGTATCTTTAATACTTGAACACTGTATTTTGATCCGTCGGATTCTTTTACTTCTACGGTATCTCCTTTCTTATGCCCCAGCAAAGCAATTCCTAAATTAGAAAGCACAGAAACTCTGCCCAGTTCTTTGCACTCAATTTTTGGAATGACAAATAAATATTCCTTTTCCTCCGCAGTTGATATATTTTTAAACCTTACTGCAGAATTAAGGTATACGATATCAGTGAGTCCGGGATAAGTATCATCAACTTTTTTTGCTTTATTTAACTTTTCTTTAACAAATAAAATGTGTTTTTTTGTTTGTCGATCAGGAAAACCCCCGGCCTCATAGCCAATTATTAACTCCTTCATTCTCCTGTAGTCGCTTTTTTTAATTATACACATTTAGCTTAACTCATTCTTAATCCTTATGCGCTAATTTCCGCAATATTGACTGTGTGCGCAGCGATATCACCTACACTCTGGATAATAAATAATAAAATGGTTTCGCCTCTTTCCGTTGTTTCTGCTTTTTTATTTGTTTCTATTAAATCGTCCTGCATGCGGCTGCATATCTTTTTTAACTCCAGGCTTGCTAAAATAGTCTTCTTAGCTAACCCTGCGTCTTGTTTTAAAAAAGCAATAACCGAATCCCAGACAATATTTTGAAAAATTTTAGCAAATTGAGAAATATTGATTTTATACCTCTCGGGGATATCTGTATTTAAACTTAATAGGCTTTCCGCAATACCAGCGGTTAAGTCTCCAATTTGTTTTAATTCAATATTAACGCTTATGCTTGAAGAGATGAATGTTAAGACGCTGCCCTCGGGCTGATACTGTTTAATGATATTAGTAAGATATTCCCCGGAGGCGACGCAAAGAGCTCCTATTTTTTTGTTATTATCTATTATCTCTCGTATCTTCCCGGCATCAAAACGCATCAGGATGCTGGATGTTTTGCTTATGGCTTCCTGCGTTAAACGGCAGCTTTTAAGCAAGTCATCATTTAATTTCTTAAGATCTCTTTCAATGTCCATTATTGAAATATCCCTCATAACCATCCAATGCTTTTGCAATAACCAGGCTAAAATATTCATGCCTCATTACTTTTCGATCCCCGCACTGACTTGATAATAATAGGCCTCATTTCTAATTGATAGAATGGGCAATCCATAAATTTCCCCACACAATACTGCTTTTTGCGTTTGATGCTGGGGCGGAATAATCCGTCTCCGTAACATCCGCAATAACCAATCGGCCTTGTAGCAACAAAATAAGGGCACATGACTCATTTCCTCTTATATTGCAGGGCTAAGACGCGCTGCCGTCCTTACATCCCCTATGGTATAAAATGCATCGGGGTCAAATTTCTTTATAATATCTAATGTCCGGTCCAATAACTTGCGCCGCACAATTATAAAAATAATCTTTACAGGGCCGGATGTCCCCTGTGCGTCGATTGTAGTTGCGCCGTAACCATTTGCGCGGAAATACGTTAATAAGCCAGCCGGATCCTTGCCTGTTATGAATTGAACCGCTAAATTCCCTATAGCTATCCTTTTTTCTATGGTGATGCCGACAAAAGTCCCCATGCTGAATCCGGCCGCAAAAGCAATATAATTTATGGGGTTATTTAAATTCTGCATTATTTGGGTGATGGCAATGAGCCAAATTAACATTTCAAAAAACCCTATAATTGCAGCAAGCGCCCTTATCCCCCTCGTAACAAAAATAATCCTCATTGCCGCCATGCTTACATCAGCCGCCCGGGCCAAAAAAATCAAGAGAGGGATGGTTATTTGAATAAAAATGTTTTGCGGGATATAAAACTGCATACCAAAAATTCTCCTTAAATTCCTTTATTTTTTGGCGCTGATTTTTCCTGATTCAATCAGATACTGCCAACTGGCCGTTTTCTTGAACCGTCGGCTCCAAGTTTGATACTGTTTCTATTTTAAAATACGGACAATCCCTGAACCTGCTGAAACAAAAATCATGCCTTCTTTGAAGGCTCGGGCAAAATAACCTTCCGGGATAACAAGCGCATAAACTCTGGAGTTTTGAATAAATAAAATATGGGCACATAATTAACCTCCTTCATCCCCTTGGCGTTTTGCTTCCAGGGGCAATTGTTAGTTATGCGGGACAATCTGTATGTATCAGCTTTTCGATCTTCTGGATTAGCCCTGAGGCATCCTCTGATTTATCGTAATACTCATCGGCATTAGGAAGGAAGAATTGTTGGTCATTTTGATTAAAAACGCTGGCGACTAATATTTTTATGCCCGGGAACTCTTTTTTTATCTGCTCATAAATTTCAAACCCGCTTTGTTTGGGCATGGCAAGGTCAAGAATTACTAAGGCGATTTCATTGCTTTTCCTTAATATATCTAAACCAGCATTGCCGTCATGGGCTTCAATGATGCGGTAGCCGTATTCCTCTAAATAGTGGCGGTATATCTTCCTGATACGAGGCTCATCGTCAATCACCAATATGCTTTTTTGCTGTTTTATACTACGTTCGGCTTTCTTGACTTTTTCCAGCAGCAAATCCAGGCCTTGCGATTTATCATAGTAATCCGCAGCACCCTCAATCATTTTCTTTTGCTCGTCAAGAGGATAAACGCTTGCGACGATTACTTTAACTTTCTTATAAGATCTCTGCATCATATCGTAAAAAATACTGCCGTAAACCTGCGGCATTTTTATATCCAGGAGCATTATATCTACGGATTCTCTGTTTAATATATAGGATGCCTGGATGGCATCAGGAGCCTCAATAACCTCAAAGCCTTCATTTTTAAGCATTATGTTATACATCCGCCTTACTTTCTCTTCATCCTCAACAATAAGAATTTTTGTCATTTTAGCTCCTTTAAATGAGCGGGCGGCTGCAGAGTTAAACTACATTTCTTAATAAACCTCCACAGCCACCCAAATTTTCTTTTTTTCTTTTTATCCTGCCATAAGTATAACTTATGACGGATTAAAGAAACGTTAAAAAGAAATTAAAATTTTTAATAATTAGCTGTTCGAAAAATGGGGGAAGAATTTAAGATTTGTTAATTAAGAAGAGGGATGGAAACGGTAAAATTAGAGCCTTGCCCCGCACGGCTGGTTACCGAAATTTCACCGTTATGCAGTTCGGCTATTGATTGGGCGATGCTCAAACCTAATCCGCTGCTGGGAGAATTGTCTTTAGTCTTTCCTTCGATACGGAAAAACTTTTCAAAAAGTTTTGGCATATTCTCTTCTTCAATGCCAATTCCTGTATCCACGATAGAAACAATGGCTTTTTGGTTTTCGTATTTTAAACTTATACCGATGCTGCCGTTATCGGGGGTAAATTTTATCGCATTATCTATTAGATTTAAAAATAAACGCCTCAAGTGTAGCTCATCCGCACTCACCATACCTGCTTCTTCCGGAATATCAGCATTTACCGTTATCTTCTTTTGGGAGGCCAAAATCTTTGCCTGTTCGTATATTATTCGGATAAATTGGGTTAAATCAATCTGTTCGAATTTCAAAACACCAGGCTGGTAATTCATTTTGGTCAACAGCAGTAAATCTTCAATAATTTTAAGCATTCTCTTGGTTTCTTCCAGACTGACGCTGATGACTCTTTTATATTCTTCTTTATCTCTCTCCTTTTTTAAGGCAAACTCCGACTCTCCTCTAATGATGGCGATAGGAGTCTTTAGTTCATGGGCGATATATGAACTCGAATCTGTTATATACTCAAATGATTCTCCCAGGCGCGAAACCATTCCGTTAAAGGCCTCTATTAATAAACGCAACTCTTCATCAACATTCTCTGCTTTGACTCTCAGGCTTAAATCTTCATGTGTAATATTATTAGCAGTATCGGTAATTTCTTTAATTGGCCTTAAAATCCTTACAACAATCACCCGGCCGATAAAATACCCGAATAATAAAGTTATTGGGATAGGAATTAATATATAAAGCAGCTTATTGCCTTTTAGTGTATCCGAGGGAACAATAAATAAGAAAGCAATATATAAAGATAATAAAACCCCTAATATGGATGCGTATAATATGCTGATTTTTAATTTAATGGTTTTAGCGCGCATAATTATTCCCTTAAAACATACCCTTTGCCGTGGATGGTATGGATAAGCTGCTTTTTGTGCCCTTTATCAATCTTATTGCGCAAAAAATTCATATACACATCAATTACATTCGTGAAACTGTCAAAATCCTCATGCCATACGTGCTCAGAAATCATAGTCCTGGTGACGACATGAGTAGCATTAAGCATAAGGTATTCCAAAAGGGCAAACTCTTTGCTGGTTAACTGGATTTCTTTTCCAGACCTGGTAACTTTATGCCTGAGCTGATCCATTTCCAGGTCGGCAATCTTAAGAATGCCGGTTTTATCCTGCTTATTTCTTCTCAATAGCGCGCTGATTCTGGCTAACAGCTCTTCAAAAGCAAACGGCTTAGCCAGATAATCATCGGCGCCGGAATTTAATCCTAAAACTTTATCCCTTACCTTGTCTTTTGAGGTAAGCATCAAAATAGGCACATTTATTTTTTTGCTTCTGAGTTCTCTGCATACAGTAATACCGTCTTTAACCGGCAAAATGACGTCAAGGATTATGAGATCGTATGGGTTAATTTCAGCCTGAAATAAAGCCTTCTCTCCGTCGTTGGCTACGTCAACCACATAATCCTCTTCTTTCAGGCCACGCTGGATAAAACTGGCCATCTTAATTTCGTCTTCTACTAATAAAATTCTCAACTTCTGCTCCTCTTTAAAAATTTTAATTGTTTTTGAATAAATAGGGCGTTATTTCCAAGACTATACTAATGCTTGCAGAAAGACTAAATATTTTTGTTCGCTAGGAAGAAACGGAAGTTATTCTTCATGATTATGGCCTTCCTTGCCCCCTATCATATCGTGCAATCCTTCTACGTAATGCACGTATTCGACATAGGCTTCCACATATTCACGCCCTGCCTCGACGCTTTCATCTTTATGTTTCCTCAATTCAAACGCACGCTCGAAGCGTTCCTTAACGCCGCTCGTAAGATGTGTTGCCATTTCTTGGGTCAAAGCATCAATTGAGCCGGTTTCCAATGCTTTATCCGCTCCGGCGATAATAGCTTCAACAGTACCGCTTGGCTTAAGTCCGGTAAAAGACGCGCCTTCCCCTGCGCGATGAATACGCACCAGCGTCTCGAAGAATTTTATATCAGCGGCATCTTTATTAGACTTGCGCTCGGCTAACGTCTTATCGAAAACAACGCGTATCTCTTGCTCAGCGTCTTTTTTGACCCATTTTAGCACCGGCGTAACATCGCCTTTCTCTAAAGCTGTGCGCGCATCCTGAATCACAGGGCCATCCAAAGTGTCGCAGTGAGCAAATAGTTTACCTTGTCCTATAAACATGACCGTTGCTGCGGTAAGCAGAAATAAGAAAAATATATTTATCTTTATGTTCTTCACGCTGTCATCTCCTTTTAAATTTTATCAAACATGCTCTTAGGTACGCCGCATTCAGGACAAATCCAATCATCCGGCAAATCCTCGAATTTTGTCCCCGGCTTAATCCCTTGTGTGGGGTCGCCAACAGCTGGGTCATAAATATATGGGCAGGCTCGGCATTGATATTTATCCATATGAATAGTCCTCCTTTTTCAATCTAAATAGATTTCTTTAAGCTGATGCAGCAATACGTGAAATTCTTCGTGCTTACCGAGACCGATTCGCTCAACTTCTAATTTCTCAAATTCTTCTTCAAGCTCGGCCTGCTTTGCTTGTAATAATACTTTATCCGCTAGGGGAAAGAGTATATTATCTTCTTTTTCGATATGCTTTACGAGGAGCGCAATATATTTTTTTGCATTCTCTGCAATCCTGGCTGAGGCTTGACGATCGCATCTTTTCAGCTTATCGAACGCTTCGCTCATGCCTTTAATATACCCTCGGCCTTCCACGTGTTCAAGAAGTGTGAATTTAATGGCACCTTCTTCTTTCGGAACTCCTGCTTCTACCATTGCAGGCAAAAGCAAATCTTCCTCTTTGCCATGATGGCATTTATCTACGAAGACTTTCAAAAATTCTAATATCCTGGTAAAATGCTCCCGATTTATTTCATCGGGTTCAACACAAACTTTATCCAAAATCACTAACATTAGTTTTACGCCTCTATGCTCTGTTTTTAACTGTTCCGTTGGCTTCATTTTGTCTCCTTGCTCACTTTTGTGTTTTCTTGATATCCGTCAGCTTTAAAAAATGGCCTCTCTCTTCTTCAATTATTTTCTCTAGCGTATCTTTTTGATAATCTGGAATGAAGCGCTTGATTTCTTGATAGTAATTGATGGAGTCAAGTTCGACTTCTATGCCAAACTGAATGGCTTCTTTTGTGTTTTTTACCTTCTTTGACATAAGTTCGCCTGTTTTCTCCTTGCTAAAAACATGCTCATCGGCAAAGGCGTGTAAATACGCCTCGTATTCCCCGGGATAACTGTCTACCATTTCGTATTGTTCGGATTTAGAAAGCATTTCTTCGAAGGTTTTACGGTGCCGTTCGTCTTCGTCCGCCAGAAAGCTAAAGATATCCTGCAGTTCTTGAATTCTGAATCTTTTGATCATCCCGCGGTAAAAAATTATACCGTTTTCTTCAATGCGTATAGCTGTCTTTAAAATCTCTGCCGCCTTAAACATTTCCGGCATAGCATGCTCCTTTACTATTGCGTTTCAACATATTCTTTTAATGCCTGTGCATTATTATGTTGTTCGTCCTTAGCGGCGTATAATAGCGTCACGTCGCCTTTCGCTCTCTTCTTAATTTCACCAATAAGGGCTTTTTTATTCTTGAGTTCAAGAAAATACTTCTGTTTAAATACAGCCCATTTTGCTGTATCATGGGCAAACCATTTTCTTAAGCTGTCGCTTGGGGCAATGTCTTTCAGCCAAAGGTTAATTTTTGCCTTTTCTTTACTCACGCCCCTAGGCCACAGTCTATCCACGAGGATTCTAAAACCATCGTCTCCTGCTGGCATGTTGTAAATTCTTTTTATTTTTATCATTTTTTTCAACCTTTTAAGAACATCTTACGCTTTTTTACTGCTCTTAAACTATGCCAACTCCTGTTGAAAGGCCAAAAGATCTCCTGTGTTTGCAAGCACAAGCAAAACATCACCGCCTTCTATAATCGTAGGTCCGGCAGGAATAATGAATTTATCGTTTCTGGAAATAAGCATAATGAGACACTTTTCGGGAACATTCAAATCACGGATCATCTTACCTACTGCCCCTGAATTATACGGGACAATTATATCCGTCAATTCAGCATCAATGCCTTCTGTTTTTTCAAATTCAATAGGATAACGCGTTTTATTAGGCCAGGGAAGGTCCAGTTTCAATATTTTAGCGACAATCGGAATAGATGTCCCCTGGATAAGAACCGAGGCGATAACAATAAAGAAGACAATATTAAAAATAATGTCCGCCTGCGCGATGCCCGCCATAAAAGGAAATGTCGCCAAGATAATCGGAACCGAACCCCTTAGGCCAACCCATGCGACCATGGCTTTTTTGCGCATATTCATTTTAAACGGTAACAGACAAAGTAATACACTGACAGGCCGGGCAATCGCCATAAGAAGAAACGTCAATAACAATCCCTGTCCTATCAACGGAATGATATGAGAAGGAAAAACGAGCAGGCCCAATGTTATAAACATCGCGATTTGCATCAGCCATGCCAGGCCGTCATGAAATCTTATAATCATCCTCTTATTCGGAAAGTCTGCCTGGCCAAGCATCAGGCCCGCAACATACACCGCCAGTATCCCATTACCTTTCAGGAAAACAGCGATTACATAAGTCAAAAGGACCAAAGAAATAACCACGGCCGGATACAGCCCTTCGTAGTACAATTTCAGGCGGTTAATGGAAAATACGATGACTTTGGCCATCAAATATCCTATAACCGCGCCCATGCCCATGTCCAGAAAAAACCTAGGAATCAAAGCAGCGATACCCATATTCTTGGCAATCAGGATAGTAAGAAAACCAACAGTCAAAAATACCGCCATCGGATCATTGCTGCCGGATTCAAATTCAAGTAATGGCTTCAGGGGCTGTTTTAAGCTTATTCGTTTTGACCTTAAGATACTAAATACTGCTGCGGCATCAGTGGAGGAAACAATGGAGCCGAGAAGCATTCCTTGAAGCAGAGAAAATTTAAAGATATATACGGCAAAAAAACCTGTTATGACTGCGGTCAGCAAAACTCCTAGGGTGGAAAGAATAATTCCCGGCCAAACTATCGGCTTAGTATCTTTCCAGTTAGTATCAAGGCCGCCGGAAAAAATGATAAAAATAAGGGCGATGACTCCGATGGATTTAGCTAACCGCGCATTATCAAAATAAATCCTGCCGATCCCTTCCGATCCGGCGAGAATCCCGATTACCAAGAATAGCAACAAAGCAGGTATAGCGAACCTGTCCGAAAGCTTGCTTGAGACAGCGCTCACGAATATCAACACCGCAACCCATAATAAAATAATCTCAAGCTCCATAATAAACCTACTCCTTATGACTGTTTATTTTATATTTTTTGATTCCAGCTACAATACAGGCTTTCTGCGATCATTCTCAATTAAATCCCTGATAATGGAAACAATTGAGTAACGCTTCTTTTGTTTCTGCAATTGAAGAGATTTTTCTTTTAAATAGAAATATTGGCCTTCGGTAATCTCAATGGTAGTTTTCTTCATTTTTTTAGCCATAGAATAACTCCTCGGGGCTTCAAAAGATGTTAAGAAACCATATTCCCATATTTACAGTTATTTTTTGCCATTATACCATTTTTTTTAGTGTAATGCCATTTAAAAATAAAAAACCCGCCGGTTAAATTAACCGGAGGGTTTTTATTTTAGTGTTTTAAAGAGTCAAGGGGATCGCAGAAATAGCTAACAGGGTATTTCTTTAGAAATCTACCCTTATACCGGCCTTAGCGCCTACACCCTTGCGGTCGTCAGATTCAGCAAAACCATATCCCTCTGCGAACGGTCTGACTTCAATCTTAGATTTCTTTTCCTCTTTTTTCTGATCTACCGTCACCTGGGCGCCAGGCTGAGCAATAATATGAGTGACCTGCTTGGTAGTCTGCGTAGGCATAAAGAATGCCCGATAAATCGTAAGGCCCACAAAACTTATCAGCGCAATACCGGCTGCGTAGCGTAAAGTCTTAACCCACGGCAAAAACTGAAAAAAGCTCTCAGCGAATTTAAGTAGGCTAAATTTTTCGCTTTCCGCCATCCTGCACCTTGCCTTTCAGCCAAAGATAGAAAAACATTCCCAATCCGCCGACGATATTCCCCAGAGTAAAAGCTATAAGCACCTTCATGTTTTCACCTCCCCTTTTAGCTATTTAAGCTCGGCTCTTTCCAGTATGCCAACAATAATATTCAGATCTTTTATAAGGCCCTGCTTAATCAGCTCATTCATTTTTAACTTATAAAGCAGACTCTTGTGATCCCGAATAACTAAAGCAAGCTGCCGATACTCATGCAGGTCAAATTCAAGCCTTACTTTACTGATTTCTTTCATCTCGGCTTTTTACCTTTAAATCGTTTCTCAAGTCATCGATTGCCTTCAAGATTTGACCGTTTTCTTTTTCAGAGAATTTGCAGTGCAAGTCAAATTCTGCCTTAGAGACGAATTGAGATCTCGGAGCATGAATCTGGTCGTTGGCCAGATGCTGGAATACTCTATCTTCAAGCCGGCTGAGCTGCATAGTGATATTGCCCAGCATAAAGATGGCAATCGTAACTAGTACCGGCGTTATGAATTTTGTCCAGCCTTTATTATTTTCCATCGCTCACTTTGCCTTCTTGCTTGCCGTTATTTGACTGAGGTCATCGTCAATTAAAGAGATATGCCGGTCAATCCGCTGCCTCTCCCTTGTAAGAAAATCTTTGTATCTTTCCAGGTCCTCCTGGGTCTGCTCGGAAACCTTCCCTCCGGGGTATTTGGTTATTTTCTTTCCGTCTTTGAATTCAACAGTAATTTTTTCGCCTGCCATTTTTATATCCTCCGTTTCTTAAGCCTGCCCGCCTCTTACAGGTCTGACATAACACATATCCCAGGGTTTTCCCCAGGTAGTCTTATAGCCGTCATAGGGATACATTGCCCACGCGCCGTCTATCCAAGACGCGCTTGAAGTTGAGGACCAGCAAGGAGTCCAGGTATCCGAAAACGGCGTAAAAAAGAGCGGGTCAAATGCCGGGTCATATCTGGAGTGATCCACAATAGACATCAGCTCGTTTATATTCGGAAGCCTCCAGTCGTTGTGTCCGGCAAAGTCAAGATTCTCGCAGGCATTGATTGCGTCATACCAGTACATAGGAGAACCTAATCCTGCCTCCTGCGGATTTTTTATCCACATAAGACCCGTGGCCAAATCGACTACCGTACCATCTGCGTTGTCAATAAACCTTGCTTCTCCGCCGAGAGGATAGCCCATCTGGTATGAGCCGTCGTCTCCGGGCTGATAAATCATGCTCTGGCCGGTCTTAGGAAGGCCTCCGTCGGAATTTATCTCATAGGCCCTTTTAAGTATTCTGCTTGCCTTTCTGTGTTTAAGATGCAGCTGCATATTTAACGCCTCCTTTCAAGCCTCGTAAGTTACGGTGAGTTTGCCCGGGTCGTCTCCTGACTTAACCACCCTAAAATCCTTAATATGATAAATTGACGGCAGCTCCACAATGTCTCCATCTTCTAAAAGCGCTCCGGATGACGGCGTAGGGTTTTGGCCGTTGACAAAATATCTCATCGGCCCGCCTTCGGCATGGATAAGCGCAAAAGAAGCTGACTCGCCGCTGCCCGGATTGTATACTGCCGGATTTAAGCTCTTTACTATATCCTCAACCGTTATCTCCTCGTGATTTATAACTTTGCCCATGGTTAAACCCCTCCTTTTATCTTGAGCAGTCTTAAGATTTCCTCATTCTGCCTGGCAACATCCACCAGGACATTGCCTATTTTATAAAGCATCCGCTCCCTGCGGTCAGCTAACTCAACCGGCAGATATCCTAATGCCTGATTGTTTTCCACAGCGCAGAGCTTGCAGTATTTTGCTAAAGGCGCGTTTAATTCCTGGTTGACCTTAAAGTGCGTAATAATGCAGCTGTGGCAGGTTCTGGAGTGCCTGCAGTTTTTCCAGCAGCCGGTGTATTCCTTGTCTATATTTAAAAAGATTCCCCTGATAAAAGGAATCTCGTCAAAGATACTTCCCAGCTTAAAGAGCCTGGCGCTTGCTGCACGGTGGCAGGGGTAAACATCTCCGTTGTCTAATACGGCAATGTAGCTTTTGCCTGCCTGGCAGTATTCCTTCTCTGCAGGGATTTCATCGTTAAGGACTTTGAGGGGCTTATCAATGAAAGCGATCTCAAGAGGGATATCCTGCCTTTTGCAGTACCTGCGGTAATGATAAACCTGAGCTAATTGATACTGGTACTGCTGGACTGCTTCTTCTGTCCAGTCCTCTTCCATCACCGCATGGTGTGTAATCTTGGCAACGCCAAGCTCATGAAGATACTGGATATTAATAGCCAGCCTGCCTACTGTCTTAGGTGTGAAAGTCATGCGCACGCTCATATCCGGCTTTAGCTTTAAAATCTTCTTCATATTTTCAATGATAAGCGCGTGGTCTCCGTGCCGGTATTCTTCCTGGGTAATTTTATCTCCGTCGCAGCTGACCTGAATGGCCATGCCAAGCTCGGCAAATTTCTTAAAGACGTCCTCATCAAAGAACATGCCGTTCGTTGAAAAAGCCAGCGCGCCGGTAGAAGCTACAAAAGAGCCTGAAGCCGGCAAATCAGCCGCCAAAGAGTCGTCGCGCCATGAGCTGATGCTTAAAGCCAAAGAGCGCGGCATCAAAAACTTCCGGGTAATCAACAAAGAAGAGCTTGTTGAGATCCTCAAGGAAGGCACAACCCAGGAGCGCATCAACGAGATCGTCTCCGGGGCAGTGGCCAGATGGAAGGCTGGCTGGGGAAAAGGCAAAAAGCAGAAGGCCCAGGCATAACTGTTTTAGCGCCGCCAGGCAGAAGGAGATCTTCTGCCTGGCGTATGCCTGCATTAAAATGTGGTAGGAATTCTATGATTATGAATGCCAAAACAAATAATGCAAATAACAAAAAACGCTATGTAATCTATACCCGCTGCTCTACTGATGACCAGGCCCAGGGAGATTTTACCACCCTGGATTCCCAGGCCTATCACTGCAAGAATCTGCTGGACGCTTTTGGATATGACCTTGCCAAGATAGGCAAAAAAGGCCGAATAGACGATGACGGATATTCCGGCAAGGATCTCAACCGGCCCGGCATCCAGATGATTATCGACCGCGTGCGTAGAGAAACCGCCCCATTTGACGGAATAATCTTCTTCCGCCTTGACCGCTTGACCCGCAATACCCGGGACCTCTACTGGCTTATTGATCTATTCAGAGAAAAGGAAATCGATTTCGTCTCGGTAAGAGAAAACTTGGACAGCTCAACCGCCATAGGTAGAGTAGTAATTGGCATACTTGGGATTTTGTCAGCCTTTGAGCGGGAGCTCACCGGCGAGCGCGTGAAAGCATCCGCTATTGCCAGAGTGCGCCAGGGCAAATGGGTCGGCGGGATGCTGCCTTATGGATATAAGCTTATACCAGACGGAGAGCCGCTTCCTAACGGCCGCCAGCCGCATAAAATTGTTCCTGATGAAAAAATAACTACGCATCTTAAAATCATCTGGGAGATGGCCGCGGATAACCGGTCGCTTACGCAGGTAGGCCTTGAGCTTCACAGGCGCGGGCTAAAAACTCTAAACGGCAAGGAATGGCGCAGGCAGGTTATTTCAAGGATATTAAAAAATCCTTTTTACAAAGGCTATATTCAATACAGCGGAGAATACCACAAAGGCAATCACCCGGCGATTGTCGATGAGAAGCTCTGGGAGCGGGCCAACAAAATATTGAGCGCCAAGCTTCCCGGCCACAACTTTGTGCAGAAAGAAAGATTCTATGAATACCTCCTCGCCGGTATTCTCCGATGCGGCGACTGCGGAAGCCATATGGTCTGCAATTTTTCAGGCGGTAGAGACAGAAGAAAGTTTTTTTATTATGAGTGCAGCCGCTCCAAGCAGGCTCTGGGATGCAAAGCAACACGCATCTCCGCAACTACTTTTGACAAAGCTATAATCGACTATTTTAGGCGGGCATCTGAGGACAAGGGCATTATCATAAAGGCCCTGGGAGACGCCATGCTTGAGTCGCAGGCAAAGCTTGAAAAGATAGAGACCGACTTAAAAGAAAGAGAGACAAAGCTAAACGGCTTCCGCTTCCAAGCCAATAAACTGCTGGAATTAGCCATGGGCAACACAGTCACCAAAGGCTCCACTTATAAAGACAAAATGAATGAGTTGGAAATGGAGATTGCAAAACTGGAAGACGAAATAGACAAGCTGCAGGCGCAAAAGAGAGTTGCCAGCATAAACGCCTGTTCCGGCGAGCTCGTATACCGCAGCATGAACTTTGCCATACAGCACCTTGAAGACGCCCCTCCGGAAGCCCAGAAAAGCCTTATACATGCCCTGATCAAGGACATTTACGTCTATAGCGACAGGCTGGTAATCAATATGTATATCGAAGAGCCGCTTGAAGGCATCCTCCCTAGCGAAATAGCCTCTACAAAGGAAAAGCGCCCTACAGAAGACTGTAAGGCGCTTGTTCCCACTGCATCACTATCCGGAGTTTCGGATAGTTGTCAACAATGGCTGCCCCGCTTGGACTCGAACCAAGATAGTCAGATCCAGAATCTGAAGTCCTACCGATTAGACGACAGGGCAAAGCATTTCAATTTTCAAGTCCTACCGTCCCGCCAGAAAACGGCGGGATTTCGCTGTATCAAATTTATAGTGCTCGAATTAGACGACAGGGCAATAATTGATGGTTAATTATATACCGGGTAAAACCTGTTTTCAATCAAAAAATGCCGCGGACAGGCATTAACCAGTTGTATTAGAGAAACCTATACAAAATGCAAAATAATCGTAGTTTATTTCAATTGTTTTTTTACGTCGGGGCGGGTAAGGAAAACTACAAGCATCAGCCAGAAAATATAGAGGCCAAGCTTTCTTATGCTAAAGGTAGCATAAATAAGCGTTGAGAATCCGGAAACCCCGTACCACCCGGATATGGTCATATTTGTAAAATCCGTGACTAATCCCAAACTAAGGAAAAAGATGCATGAATAAAGCATCAACTTCTGTGCCCAACGGCGAATATCAAATATAAAAACAGAAGCTATAAATCCGGCGAGGCTGACTAATAAACAAAGCCCGTACCTTAATATGACAAACCATGGATTCTCCCTGGTAGGGAAAAAGAAAAGAAAAAACAAAAAACTATATCCAAAAAACACTACAGATATCAATGATGCAAGAGATAATCCAATCGATCTTTGCTTGTTTATTTTTTTCATATGTGAAACCGTAAAAATTTACCAGAGATTTTCTTTAAGCCAGTTATCAGCTTTCTTTAAACCTTCCCAATCTTTCTTTGCCCCTTCTTTAGCGCCTTCGTAAGCTCCCTTGGATGAATTAAACAATGTATGGCAGCCGCTCAACATAAGCATGACAGGCAATAACAATAATAACAGACTTGCTTTTTTTACAGACATTTTTACTCCTTTCTTAACCTCCTGCTTAAACGCTCTATTGCTCTATCTTTACCCAGATAATATATGACTTCAAACAGCCCGGGCCCCACGGTTTTACCGGTTAAAGCCACCCTGACCGGATGTATCAATTCCTTGGCCTGAATACCCAGCTCACCGACTAGCTCTCTAAAGGCAGTCTCAATGTTTTGGATATCAAACTGCTCTAAGCCCTTGAGCCTAGCCACAAAAAGCCCGAACTCCTTAGATAAATCTTTGCTAAAAAATTTATTTTCAAGTTCCGGTGTTATTTTAATATCTTCGGCGAAAAAGAAATCTGCCCAATCACAGAAATCATTAACCTTTGCAAGCCGAGGTTGAAATAATTTTACCAAAGAAATAATGTAATTTCTATCAAAATCATCTTTTTTTATCATGCCCCTTTCAATGAGCAGTGAAATTATATTTTCAGCCAAAAGATTGGTTTCTGCATTCTTGATATATTGGTTATTCATCCAGTCCAGTTTCTTTAAATCAAATGTTGCTGCCGTTTTATTTACTTTTTCCAGCTCAAACAATTTAACAGCCTCATTGATATCTATGATCTCGCGATTTTCCCCGGGAGACCAACTCAACAACAAGAGATAATTCACTAATGCCGGCGCTAAATATCCCATTGCCCTGTATTCGCTTATTGCCGTAGCTCCGGTCCTCTTTGAAAGACGCCCCCCCTCCATGCCGAGGATTAAAGGAAGGTGCGCAAATTTCGGCAAATCAAAACCTAGCGCCTGATAAATCAAGATTTGTTTAGGGGTATTCGATATATGGTCGTCTCCGCGCACAACATGGCTGATTTGCATAAGCGCATCATCTACTACGCAGGCAAAATTATATGTAGGTGTACCGTCTGATTTTATCAAAACCTGGTCCTTAATCACACTGGTATCGAATTCAATACAGCCCCTTATAAGGTCATCGATTATAATCTTTTGAGGCTTAACTTTATAAATAACAGCTTCTCCCTTATCTGTTTTCTCAATATATGCCGATCCGTCTTTTAGCAGCCTGTCTGCCTGGGAACGGTAAAGTTCAAATCTTTTACTTTGGAATTCCATACCGTCCCAGCTAAATCCAAGCCACTTAAGGCTATTCAGAATTTCATCTACAAACTCCTGCCTTGAGCGCAGGCTATCGGTATCTTCGATACGTAATACAAACTCGCCATTTTTTGCCTGCGCAAATAGCCAATTAAAAAGCGCTGTCCTTGCCCCGCCGATATGTAAATTCCCGGTGGGCGACGGCGCGAACCTCACTCTTATCATTTTCAAACCAGGCCTTTCTCAACGGCAACCTTATTTATTGTTATTAATGCCCTGCTTTTCCCGGAAGCCATTTTTTCAAACACCCTGAATATTTCCTTTTTAGTTATCAACGGTTTGTTTTTTATATACGCGCCCAATGCTACCATATTAGCCACTTTGACGCTGCCCAGCTGCGAAGCTATATCTGTAAAGGCCATTGCTTTAAGAATAAATTTCCTGTTTTTTACAGATGAAGAGCTGCTATCGGCAAGAGAGCTATTAATAAGCATAATACCATCTTCTTTTATCCTGTCTTTAAATTTCAAAAGCGAAGGCTCATTCATTATTATAAGGGTATCTGCTTTATCAATATAAGGCGAACTGACTTCTCTATCAGATATAATCACCATGCAATAAGCCGTCCCTCCCCGGACTTCGGCGCCATAACAAGGAAACCAGGTAACCTGCAGGCCTTTTAAACTTGCTGCCTCAGCCAAAACCTTACCCAGCAGCATAATTCCCTGTCCGCCTGCTCCTGCAATAATTACCCGTTCAATCATTTTATCCTCCCCAGAGGAAACTCCTTAGACATTGTGCCTTTCATCCAGGATAAAGCATCGTTGGCAGACATACCCCAATACGTAGGACATGCAGAAAGAATCTCTACCAGTGAAAAACCTATCTTATCCATTTGATTCTTGAATGCCTGTTTAATGGCTATTTTTGCTTTAATAATTTCGGGTGGACTGGTTAAGCTTACTCTTTCCACGTATTTAACTCCCGGGAGGGTGGCTAAAATTTCTGATATCTTAAGAGGATACCCGTGGATTTGGCTGATTCTTCCATCGGGAGTAGTAACAGTAGTTTGGCCCAATAGCGTTGTCGGGGCCATTTGCCCTCCGGTCATTCCATAAATTGCATTGTTTATAAAAATAACGGTTAAGTTCTCGCCCCTGTTAGCCGCGTGCAGTGTTTCGTTGGCCCCAATAGCCGCTAAGTCGCCGTCTCCCTGATAAGTAAAAACAATATTTTCCGGCCTGACTCTCTTAATTGCTGTAGCTACAGCCAGGGCCCTTCCGTGGGCAGCTTCGGAGCAATCAAAATCCCAATAATCATATGCAATTACTGCACAGCCAACAGGAGCTACAGCAATAACCTTCTCTCTTATACCAAGATCATCGATTACCTCTGCTACTAAACGATGTGCTATACCGTGGCCGCAACCAGGGCAATAATGCGTTGGCACATCCTTTAATGCTCTGGGCCGCTTTATAATTTTTTTCATGATTATCTACGGATTATTTTTTTAAGCTTATCAATGATTTCGGCTTCAGCAGGAATGCCTCCTCCTGAGCGTCCGAGAAAATCTACCTTTGATTTATCTGCCACAGACAAAAGCACATCTTCGATCATCTGGCCGTAAGACATTTCCACAACCAAAAAACTTTTAAAATGCTTACTTTTTTCTATTTCTCTGAAAGCATTTTTAGGAAACGGCCATAAAGAAACCGGTCTGATTAATCCGACCTTCCTGCCTGCATTATTCAGGTCCTGCATGGCGCTCTTTGCTATCCTGGCCATTATACCGTAGGCTACTATAATCACTTCGGCATCTTTGACATTGGTCATTTCAAAGCGCTGCTCTTTATTCCTTATCTCACTATATTTTTTTTGCAGGGACAAATTGAATTTCTCAAGCCCTCCTTCCTGCATATAAAATGATTTTACCACATTGGGCTTTCTCCCCCTGCATCCAGTCAACGCCCACTTCTTCTCTGGTAGTTTTTTGCTGTGGACTGTGGACTGTGGACTGTGGACTGAAACCGGTTCCATCATCTGCCCAAGCATACCGTCGCTTAACACCATGACCGGAGTACGGTATTTATCAGCAAGGTTAAATGCAAGGGGCATTAAATCCAGTGACTCTTGGACTGACGACGGAGCTAACACCAAACAATGGTAATCGCCATGCCCGCCTCCGCGCGTTGCCTGGAAATAATCGGACTGGCTTGGAGAAATATTGCCTAAGCCGGGCCCTCCCCGCATTACGTTGATAATTACCGACGGTAATTCTGCTCCGGCAATGTAAGATATGCCTTCTTGTTTTAAACTTATCCCGGGGCTGGACGATGAAGTCATAGCACGCGCACCGGCTGCTGCTGCGCCAAAGACCATATTGATTGCCGCTAATTCAGACTCGGCCTGGATAAAAATTCCTCCTGCCTTGGGTAAATTAACAGCCATGTAGGCAGTCAACTCATTCTGCGGGGTGATCGGATACCCGGCATAGAATTTACATCCGGCGCGTATTGCGCCCTCAGCTAAGGCTTCATTGCCGCTCATTAGAATCTTATCATTCATTGGTTAATCCTGTTTCGTATTGCCCCGGGCGTAGCGCGCTCAAGCTATTAATCATTACGCAATACTCAATACGCTATACGCATTACTCATTTATATACTTCGATACAGCAATCGGGACAGATTATCGCACACATTCCGCACCCCGAACACAGCCCGTCATCCTTGAATTTAACTATCCTTGCCCCTCGGCGATTCATCTTATCAGATACGACTATCTCTTTACGCGGGCATACACTTATACAAAGCAAGCAACCCTTACATTTCTGACTGTCAATCACGATTTTAGCCATTATCTTCCCATCAAACCTCTTATCGTATTTGCTATCCCGCTCTCGGACAAGCCATATTTCTCAAGAAGCGTTTTTCTCTTGCCAGCAGGAATGAATTCAAACGGAAGGCCTATTCTTGTAACCGCTAAACCAGTTGCTTCGACCACCGCAGCTCCGAAGCCGCAATCCAAAACGCCTTCCTCTACTGTAATTATCCTTTTGGCCTTAGAACAAACTTTCTGAATAACATCGGTATCAATCGGCCTTATAAAACGGGCATTGACAAGAGATCCGTGAAGGCCTTCTTTTTTAAGTATCTCGATAACCTTATAACATGTACTAGCCATTGTCCCTACAGCTATTATGGCAAAATCATCGCCATCGCTTAAAATTTCGGCTTTACCCAATTCTATTTTATTGCACCTTTTGGAATCCAATTCTTCTATCGTGCCTTTGGGATACCTTATGGCAACCGGTTTACCTAAGGTCATCGCAAAAGAAAGCATACTTTCAAGCTCTTTGGCATCCATGGGAGCCATAATCGTAAAATTAGGTATGCTTCTTAAATATGCGATATCAAATACTCCCTGATGCGTAGGTCCGTCTTCACCGACTATGCCCGCACGGTCTATCGCTAAAACAACCGGTAAATCCTGCAAAGCGACATCTTCGATAAGTTGATCGTAAGCGCGCTGTAAAAATGTTGAATAGATGGCTGCCACCGGTTTTAATCCCGCCCTGGCTAATCCTGCGGCAAAACATACAGCATGCTGTTCGGCAATACCTACGTCAAAAAACCTATCAGGATATAAGTCCCGGAATTTATCTAAGCCTGTGCCCTCTGCCATAGCAGCTGTTATGGCTACTATCCTTTTATCTTGAGACGCAAGCCCAACTATTTTTTCGCTAAAAACTTCCGTATAGGACTTGGTTTTATTTTTATCAACCGGGTCCCCGTTACTGATGTTGAATGGGCCGGTACTGTGAAATTTTACCGGCTCTTTTTCCGCAGGCGGATAACCTTTGCCTTTTTTCGTAATAATATGCAGCAGCCTCGGACCCTTCAGGTTCATAATATTTTTCAGTGTTGGTATAAGCAGATCCAGGTTATGGCCATCCAGAGGACCAAAGTAGCGAAAACCCAGTTCTTCAAAAAATATTCCGGGGATAAATAACCCTTTTAATCCTTCCTCAAACTTATTGGCGATCTTTATTAACCTGCTGCCTTTAGGTATGCGCGAGCTTACAAAACCCTCCAGAGAACCCCTGAATCTATTATAGATAGGCAGAGAGAGCACCTTATTTATATAGGTGCTTAAGGCACCGGCATTAGGCGCTATGCTAAGCTCATTTGTATTAAGTATAACCAGGATATCTTTCTTCAGGTGACCTGCATTGTTAAGGCCTTCAAAGCATAACCCGCCGCTTAGTGAACCATCTCCGATTACCGCGACAATTTTTGGATTGTTTTCTGCACCTAATCGCTGATAGGCGCAGACTAATCCCAAAGCCAAGGACACCGCATTAGAGCTGTGGCCTACCGTAAAAGGGTCGTATTCAGATTCGTCCTTATGGGGAAAACCGCTTATGCCTTCGGATTTTCTTAATGTCTCAAAGCAATCATTCCTGCCGGTAATTATTTTGTGTGCGTATGCCTGGTGCCCGACATCCCAAATTATCTTATCTTTTGGCGTATTGAAACAATAATGCAGCGCCATTGCCAATTCAACCGCCCCGAGGCTGGAGGCAATATGCCCCCCGGTTACCGATACTACATCAATAATCCTCTTGCGGATCTCGGATGATAAGCCCGGTAAAGCCTCAAGCGGCAACTTTCTTAAATCTTCGGGTGAATGTATCTTTTCAAGCATCTTGTTCCTGGTCTTGTGATTCCGATAAGGGCTTCAATTCAAAATCGCCTTTTTTGTTTTTTGTTAATACATCTATTTTTTTCTTGGCGTTATCAAGCCTTTGCGAACATTGCCTGGAAAGCTCTATGCCCTCCTGGTATTTCTTCAAAGCCTCATCAAGAGAAAGTTCCCCGGATTCTAAATCTCCGACTATTTTTTCCAGTTTCTTTAAAGCATCTTCGAATTTCATCTCAGCCATCTTTTTTTACCTCCGTAACCGAGCTTATAATTTCGCCCTCGGAAAGCCTTGTCTTTATCAGGTCGCCTTTTTTCAGTATTTTTGTGTTCTTAATAACTTCCCCGGAACTTATATTAAAAGTTATGGAATAACCGCGAGATAGTATCGCCAGAGGGCTTAAATCTGAAAGCCTACCTGCGGCTCTAACGTATTCGGCCTCTCTCAATCTTACATAATGCGACGTTCTTACAAAAATCTGCCGGGCGAGATCCGTAATCCTATCTTTGTATTGCTGTATCACTGCTACCGGATTAAGCAAATGTAATTTTCGCAAACCCGTATTAAACCTGGAAAAATTCAGTTCGATAATATGGTTTGCGCTTAATATAATTCTGCGCACATTCTCTAAAACAAAAGCCTGGTAATTATCATGTATCTCCATGAACGACCTTAAAAGGTCGCCTTTAAGTTCGCCTAATCTTTGTTTAAGGTCTTCCTTTCTGGGGATAACTTTTTCTGCTGCTACCGAAGGAGTAGAAGCGCGCATGTCTGCCACCAGATCAGCTATAGTTATATCGCGTTCATGGCCTACTGCAGAAATGACGGGAATCCTTGATTTATATATTGCTCGGGCTACCACCTCTTCATTAAACGCCCAGAGATCCTCCATGCTGCCTCCTCCGCGTCCGACAATCATAACTTCAATTCTATCTTCCTTGGGGGCGGACTCATTAAAGAAATTTAATTCCTCTATAGCTTTTGCTATTTCATCCTTAGCGGTGCTACCCTGAACCATAGTAGGTTTTATAATTATATGGGCATCTCTGAACCTGTTATCCAAAACCTTAAGCATATCTCTAATAGCGGCTCCGGAAAGAGACGTAACTATGCCGATGACTGAAGGTAAGTATGGGATCGGCCTTTTGCGCTGCTCAGAAAACAGCCCTTCCTTTTCCAGCTTGTTCTTTAGCTGCTCCAAAGCAAGCTGAAGGCTGCCTATACCTTTAGGCTCTATCTTTTCTATAATAAGTTGATATTTGCCATGAGGCCCGTAAACCTCAATATTGCCGAAACAAATGACCTTTAACCCGTTTTCGGGGTTAAATTTTACTGTTTTTGCGATACGGCTGAATATCACGGAATTAAGCAGCGCAAGATCGTCTTTGAGAGAAAAATAATAGTGTCCGCTTGAAGAAGGCCTGAAATTTGTGATTTCGCCCTCGATCCAAAGCCCCTGAAAATTACTCTCAAGGACTAATTTTATATCCTGCGTAACCTGAGAAACGGTAAGAACGGCTTTACCGCCAAGACCTTGCTGCTGGGCGACAGGGAAAATACTGGAGCCATCTGTAGAGTTATTGGGCATTTTCTTGCTTAACTTTTGTATCTTGAGGTAGTTTGGCTGCCTCACTTTTTACTTCTTGCGGCTTATTCTTTAGAACTAATAAATTAACAGAATACGGTTTAAAATTGAACTCTAATGTCAGATTATCTTTGGAAGAAACATCTTTTTCTTCCGCTGGGGCAAAATCACAATCGCTGATACACACAGCATCTACCACGTATCTCTGATAAACATAATCACCGTTTATATTCTTAATGTTTAGCCGTAAAGTATGATCTTTGGATGCAAAACTATTGGCCTGTTCTTTTAATTCCTGCGCCTTTTTAAGCAGATTTTTTAATTTATTCCTTACTCGAAGTTTGGTTATATCTATCTCTCTGGATATTAATTTATCAAAATCTCCGCTACTAAACAGCCCAAGCAGCGACTTTCTATCAGCATCGCTAAGCGAAGAAATGTTCCTGGAAACATAGTTTTTGGATATAACTGGGTCAATATAACTATAAACAATGATCGCCAATTCATTGCTTGACTTAGACGCTATCATCCCCACAAACTCGTTATCTGCCTTTAGCGAGTCTGTAAAAATATAATCCCCGAGCTTTAAAAGCATCTTATATACAGAAAACAATGATTTGGGGCCGCCTTTATACCCGGATGCCCTCTGGTCAAACCAAAAGATGCCAATATTTCTTATGACATTCTCTTCGGTATCATAAAAATCCTCCAAAGAGAATAGCTGCTGATAATTTATTCCGGCCAAATGCATATATTTTATCCGGGCAGGGATAAAACTTGCCGCAATCTGACAATTCTGCCTTCTCTCGGGGATTACATTGGGCCCGCTGTCATAATTCCATTCATCTATGATAATAGGGATATTGCGGTCGAGGCGGAAATACGAAAGCCAGTCTCGGATAAGAGAAGAAGCATTTTTATTATAAACTGTCATTTCCTGGTCAGTCTTGGGATCGGTGGAATATGCATGCCAACTTATAAAATCAAGAGGCAGATTATACCTTGAACAGTATTTTATCAATTCGTAAATCAGGCTTCTTTCCGGCTTGATGATATTTGCGCCATCAAAATTCTGGAACCACCAGCTTACGGATGGGCCGCCTAATGATATATAAATTTTACTTTTTGCCCTCAGTTCTTTTACAGCTTCTGCTACAGCCCGGTATAAATTAAGATAATCCTGCTTTCCCCCTAAAAAGAAATCGTCAAGATCAGGGGCGCTCCAGACTTCATACCAGATATTATATTTCTTCTCTACGCTTAACCTGTTTATGTGAGACTTTATCAGTTCTTTAAATGCGCGGTAATCTCTTACTGCGCTTCTTTTATCTAAAATCCTGCCCATACCCGCAGGTGTCCCAAAGATGTCCAGGATTACTATGCCTCCTGCGTCGTTAATATTCTTTATCACTTCTTCATAGCTATTTAACAGCTTATCGCGTTCTTTTGACTCGCTGATTTCCCATAGATTATACTGGATCCTGTACATGCCCGAAAAACCAATGGCCTTTTTCCATGTCTCTATAGATTCCGGGGAAGCCAGCTCCTGAGGCCAATAAGCAACATTATTATGCCCTCTCCCGCTTAAATCTATATTTGGCCTGAATATCTTAGGCGTAATTACCGTTGCTGATGACGCATTTAGATTAAGCTCTATAATATCTTCCTGGGCGAACAGATAAAGTTCACAGGGGTTGAATAGAAACAATGCTATTATTGCACAACACAGAAAACCCCTGGCAACCGAACGCAGATCAAACATTTAATACCCCTTTTGCAGCCTTAAAATGCTCCTGGCTAAACCGTTATTTTCATCTATATCAACAATGGCGCCTTGCATCTTAACATTGTCTTCAGCGACATTAAATCTGGTAGGAATAAGCGTAAGGAACCTTTGCAGAACATCTTCCACTTTCCTTCCAATCACAGAATCGCAAGGTCCGGTCATGCCTACGTCTGTTATAAAAGCCGTCCCTTTAGGTAAAACCCTTTCATCGGCAGTCTGTATATGCGTATGCGTGCCAAGAACAGCTGATACATGGCCGTCAAGATACCATCCAAGGGCGACTTTTTCCGAAGTCGCCTCGGCATGCATATCAACAATAACTACCTTTGTTTCTTTTGCGATTTCTTCGGAACATTTTAATGTAGCTCTAAAAGGGCATTCAAGCGGATCCATAAAAACCCTGCCGTTTACATTGATTACCCCGACCTTATTACCCTTTCTATCGCTAAAAACTCCCCAGCCATAACCAGGCGTACCGTCGGGGAAATTACAAGGCCGCAGGATCCTTCTGTCCTTGTCAATCACTTCAAAGATCTCCTTCTTTTTCCAGATATGGTCTCCGGAAGTCAAAACATCGACTCCGGCGTCAAAAAGCTGAGCTGCGATCCTGGGTATAATCCCGGAACCTCCTGCCGCATTCTCAGCATTTGCTATAACAAAATCAACGCCGTATTCTTCTTTAGCCCCTGGTAATAGTTTCTCTATGGCTTCTCTTCCGGGGCTTCCGACTATATCGCCGATAAATAATATTTTCATAATTAGTTAGTTCATTGTTCATAGAAACTGCTCGCTTGCTCTGACTATGAACTATGAACCATAAGCCATGAACTATTTGGCATACTCAATTGCCCTGGTTTCCCTAATCACAGTAACTTTAATTTGTCCCGGGTACTCCAATCCCTCTTCTATCTTCTTACGTATATCCCTGGCCAGGTTGACACTGTCTGTATCTGTAATCTTTTCCGGCTGGACAATTACACGGATTTCTCTGCCGGCCTGTATTGCAAAAGATTTTTCAACCCCCTTAAATACATTTGCTATCGATTCAAGTTTCTCGAGCCTTTTTATGTATGTTTCCAGGGTTTCGCGCCTTGCCCCAGGCCTTGTTGCGCTGATAGCATCGGCAGCTATTGTAAGGACTGAATACAAGCTGTAGGGTTCTGCCTCTTCATGATGGGCCTCAATCGCCGCCTGGACCTCTTGCGATTCGTTATACTTCCTGGCTAGCTCCGCCCCGATCTTGGCATGCGTGCCTTCTACCTGATGGTCGATAGCCTTGCCTATATCATGTAACAGGCCTATGCGTTTTGCAAGCTTAAAATCCAGGCCCATCTCTGAAGCCATGGCACCCAAGATAAATGCCACTTCCTTAGAATGCTGTAATGCATTTTGACCGAAACTTGTCCTGTATCTTAAGCGGCCTAACAACTTTATCAATTCCGGATGGAAAGCGCTTAAGCCAACATCAAAGACGGCACGTTCTCCCTCCTCCCGGATCTTCTCATCCATTTCTTTCTTGGTCTTTTCTACGATTTCTTCAATGCGTCCGGGATGTATCCTGCCGTCGCCTATCAGTTTCTCTAAACTCATCCTGGCGACCTCTCTCCTTACCGGGTCAAACGCAGAAATCGTAACCGCTTCCGGGGTATCATCGATAATTACATCTACTCCGGTCGCCATCTCTAAAGCACGTATATTCCTTCCTTCTCTGCCTATAACCCTGCCCTTCATTTCATCATTAGGGAGATTAACAACGCTGACTGTAGATTCAACAGTATGTTCAGCCGCACAACGTTGTATCGCAAGGCTGATTATCTCTCTTGCTTTTTTATCGGCTATGGTTTTTATCTCCTCTTCCTGCTTTTTGATCAGAAGGCCTTTCTCATTATTCAACTCTTCATTTAAACGATTAAGCAATATCTGTTTTGCTTCTTCAGCCGACAGAGAGGAGATTTTCTGCAGTCTTTCCTTTTCTTCCGCTATCAAAGAGTGCAAATGATGCTCTTTGCTCTTTAGGTTCTCCTCCTGCTTATGGGCATTATCTAACTTCAGGTCTATTTCTTTTTCTTTCTTTTCCAAAAGATCGAGCCTGCGGTCTATGTTTTCCTCTTTTTGAGACAGCCTTTTTTCGGCATTAACGAGTTCCTGGCGCCTATCCTGTGTCTGGCGCTCAAAATCCTGCCGCATGCGGTAGAGAAGGTCCTTGGCTTCTAACTCTGCTTCTCTGCGTTTATCCTGAATTTCTTTTTTTGCCTGTTCAAGTATATAGCTTGCTTTGGATTCGGCATCCTGGATTTTCTTTTCGGCAATATGTTTCCTTAAAATATAGCCGGCATAAAGCGAAATCAAAGCAGCAACCGGAATAAAAATTAGACTTAACATATATTATAAACCTCCTATTGTCTGGTAATGCTATTATGCGGGAAAAAATTAAGCAAAGATGACCTTGTTGACTCTTATATCTCGCTTGGTGGTAGGAATTGAAGGTAAGATTTGAAAATCAAAAGCAAGACCTATACTTTTAGCATGCTTGGGGAGGCAACTTAAAAAAGAATCGTAATATCCCTTTCCCCTACCCAAACGATTACCCTTTTTATCAAAAGCAAGGCCCGGCACGATGATCAGATCTAGCTCGTTTTTATCAATCATTTTTTTAATCGCTGGCTCCCGCACGCCATATAAGCCTCTCTTTAAGGAAGGTTTGGCCCCTAAAATACACGGCTTTATTACCTTACTAAAGAAACTGACGGGGACTGCGATAATCTTACCTATTTTTTTTGCTTCTTTTATCATTTCCTTTGTATCAACCTCTCCATCAAACGAAATATAGAACATTATTTTTTTTGACCTTCTAAAAACCGAAGTCTTAAAAAGTTTTTGCTTAATTTTAGCACTTTTTTCCTCTCGGTTTTCCTCCTTCTGTGTTTTTAGTTTATGTAAAATCTTACTACGTAACTTTTGCTTTGTCAACATCGCCAAAATCCAATATCAAAGAATCCCTGTTTTTTAGTGGCATCCATGATGAGGATCTTCCTTAATCTCCAAAAAAGAGGTATCTTTGCCGATCTTCTGGTAGTAATCCTTTATCGCCGATTTAAGAGCCTGTTCAGCCAAAACAGAACAATGCATTTTTATAGGCGGCAGCCCTCCAAGGGCTTCCGCTACCACTTTATTAGATATTTTCAGCGCCTCCTCTATGGTCTTGCCTTTTATTAATTCCGTTGCTATCGAGCTAGTCGCGATTGCTGCTCCGCATCCAAAGGTTTTGAATTTGGCATCGACGATAACTTCCCCCTCGACTTTAATAAACATCCTCATAACATCACCGCATATAGGGTTGCCGACATTACCTATTCCGCTTGCATCGGGTATCTCTCCGACGTTACGAGGGTTGGTAAAATGATCCATTACTTTTTCGCTATAATTCAGTTCGCCCATATCATTTATTGATCAACAGCTCTCTAGGCCGGATGCTCTTTGTATGTTGCCTTGCTTTCTGTATTTTTCTGAAATTTGCTAATTTGCCGGTTTTCTCCAATTCTCTATATATTAATACCCAGGCGCAGTCTTTATTTTTATCTACCTCACATTTACCGCTATCCATTCCGCCACAAGGCCCGTTCAGCAGGCCTTTAGAACAAATCGTAACAGGGCATATACCCCCCGTAATATCCAATATGCACTCCCCGCATAAAGAGCATTTTTCGTAAAAATTCCCGCGGGAGTCCATTACTGCCCCAAACAAAGTATTGCATCCGGGCAGGACCGCTAATCCGAGACGGTCATTCTCCTTGGCAGACTGGACGCCTAACCCGCAGGCCAGTACTAAAATCGAATCTGCCTTACGTAAGTCTTTTATGTTTTTAGCCAGTTCTGCTTTTAGTTGGCTGGCAACACAAGGGGCTTTTGGTATGCAGCTGCCGACAACTTCTTTACCGCTTGCTTGCAGCTTATCTTTAAGCTCAGCGATTTCTTTTTCACCGCCGGTTTTACAAGAAGTAGCGCACTCACCGCATCCGATTAAAAAAATCTTGTTGGCGGTTTTTAATATATCTATAAGTTGCGCAAAGGGTTTCTGCTCAGTAATAATCATATTTAGTAATTCCCTTTATTATTCTACCATTTTCCAAATTTCAGGACAAGGGAAATTTATATTACCTGCCTGCCACTGTCTACCGACAGGCAGAGCAGGCAGGGTTCATAGTTCATGGTTCATAGATAGACGGGCGTGCTATTAACCTTGAACTATTAACTATGAACTAACACCTACTCTTTACCTTTCAGCTTCTCCATCCTCTGTTTTATTTTGGATTCGTAGCCATTATCGGTAGGCTCATAATACTTTATTGGGTCTTTTGTATATTTCTGCTCCACATAATGCTGTGGAAAATCATGGCTGTATTTATAACCTTCTCCGCGGCCTAATTTCTTTGCCTGTGGATAAGAGGCGTCTTTCAGATGCCCGGGCACTTCCTGTACCCTGCCGCTTTTTATATCTGACAAGGCATTATCAATAGCTAAATATGAAGCATTCGATTTGGGCGCACAGCTAACATAAATCGCCGCCTGGGCTAACGGTATCCTTGCTTCAGGCATACCTACGAATTCAGCTACATGCAAAGCAGCATTCGCCAGCACTAATGCAAGCGGATCGGCATTGCCCACATCTTCAGCAGCGCATATGCAGATCCGGCGGGCGATGAATCGGGGGTCCTCTCCGGCATAAAGCATCTTAGCCATCCAATAAATAGCCGCATCGGGGTCACAGCCGCGCATCGACTTGATAAACGCCGAAGCAGTATCATAATGCGCGTCTTCGTCCTTATCGTAAATAACGGCTTTCTTCTGTATGGACTCGCTGGCTATCTTTACAGTAAAGTGAATAGAGCCGTCATTTGATTTAGGCGTTGTAAGCACCCCTATCTCTACGGCATTTAAAGCCCTCCTGGCATCACCTTCGCATACTTTGGCCAGAAATTGTATTGCTTTTTTCTCCGCCTTAATTTTAATATTGCCTAAACCGTCTTCTTTGTCTTGCAGCGCTCTATCGATGATCCTTGTAATTTCTTCTTCGCTTAACTGGTTAAGCTCACAAACCAGGGAACGGGAAAGAAGCGCTGATGCCAAATAAAAATAAGGATTATGAACAGTTGCCCCGATTAAAATTACATTTCCTTCCTCTATATCAGGCAGCAGTACATCCTGCTGGGCTTTATTAAAACGGTGAATCTCGTCTATAAACAGGATTGTCCTCTTTGATTCATTTTTTTTATAGCTTCTGGCGGCTAAGATTATTTTTCTTAACTCCTCAACATTGGAAGTAGCCGCATTAATTGACTTATAAACAGACTTTGTGGTATTAGCTATACACCAGGCTAACGAAGTTTTTCCCACCCCCGAAGGACCGTATAAAATCAGAGAACTAAGCCGGTCGGCTTCAATAGCCCGCCTCAAGATTTTACCCTCTCCAAGAATATGCTCCTGCCCAACGAATTCTTTTAAAGTATAAGGCCGCATCCTTACAGCTAAGGGAAAGTTTTTCTTGCTTTCTTTCGGTGTTTGGCTAAATAGGTCCATAGGAGGGTGATTTTGATTTACTGATTTAATGGTTGAACTCTCGTCACGAATTTCATTAATAACCGGCGCTAAGAAGCATTTGCTTCGGGATTTTTTCTTTACGCCTTGTTTGTAATCCCGTAAGTTGCGGCCTCAAAAAAAATCCCCGCGTCGTGCCGTTGGATATGATGTGTACTGAACCTTTTGGTTTCAGGTGGGTACCCTCTCCTTGGACGCTCGCGCCCAGGGAAGCTGTGGGTTCCCTCTAAATTTGTGTTGGTTCACAAATCATCTTTACCAACGTGCACCGCAGGGATTAATCAAATTTACAATAATAGTATAGCACATATTATTATAAAATCAACCGTGGCAAGGTTAATTAAGAAATGCTTCTGCCGTCAACAGCTTAACGGATCCTTATATCAAAACTTGATTCTAAAGCCCCGGGGATCTTAGCGTGTATGGAATTGATCTCGGAATCTGTCAAAGTGCGCTCGCTAGACCTGTATAAACACGATATAGTCAGGCTTCTATATCCAGCAGGGATCTGCTGGCCCCGGTAATAATCAGATATCTCTGCCTCTTCTAATAACTTGCCTGCACATTTCTTTATTTCTTGGATCAAGTCGGCAATATTGGTGGTATCTTTTACTATCAAACTTATATCTCTGGTGATTGCCGGGTATAGCGGTAGCGGTTTATAGGTTTTATCTGCGGCGGCAACCGGGATTATTTTATCCAAGAAAAGTTCTGCTATAAAAATATCCCTATTCTTAATATCTAATGAATTTAAAGCTTTCTCTGTGAGCCTTCTGATTGCGCCGCACTCTATAGATGCAATACTTAAAGATACTGAATCGGGCCCGGAAATATTGAATTCGTATTCATTTATATCAAAGAATTTAAACAGGCTTTCTATTGCCCCCTTGAGATGCCTAAAACCCACTATCTCTTTTACTGTTGTCGAATTGACAAAAGACGCCTTTTGGCCGCACATCGTCATCCCTAATACCAATTGCTCTTTAACCGCTTGCCCCTCGTTTATGTACACATTACCCATCTCAAAAAGGCTGATGAACGGTTGGCGCTGGCTCAAGTTATAGCTTATGCATCTTGCTATAGAGGGTATTATCGTCGGCCTTAATATACCCAAATCCCTGCTTAAAGGATTGGAGATCTCAACAATCCGGTTATCATAATCGCCAAACAAATTGAGAAACCCCCTATCTATCAGGCTGTATGTTATAATCTCATTAAATCCTAAACCGACGAGCGCTTCTTTTATTCTGCCGGATAATACCCGTACGGTATTTTGCCCGGCATTTGGCCTGATAGCCGGCAGGCTCACAGGGACCTTATCATATCCGACTATCCTGGCTATCTCTTCTGTCAAGTCTGCTGCTAAATTAATATCCCTCCTCTGCGACGGGACGCCTACAATAAGCTTATCCTTAGCGGATTTCTTTACAGTAAAACCTAAAGCCGATAGCGTTTTATTTATTTTAACTTTACCAATATCAAACCCCAAAAAGGAACCTGCATAATTAAGATCAAAAATTATTTTCTTGGCTTTTATCTTATATTCCCTGCTGGCCCTATAAGCAGTAATCTTGCCATTAGAAACCTGGCTGATAAGTTGAACAGCAGCCAAAGACGCCTCTTTAAGCACTGCCGGATCCAGACCCCTTTCAAACCTGTACGACGATTCTGTTTGCATCCCCAGGCTCTGTCTCGCCTTGCGGATAAGCGCCTGGTTAAACACGGCTGCCTCAAGCAATATATTAACGGTTCCATTGCCGACTTCTGTATTCTTGCCGCCGATAATACCGGCAATAGCCACGGGGGATCTGCTGTCTGCAATAACCAGAATCCCTTTATCCAGCGATACTAATTCTCCGTCGATAGTTAGTATATTTTCTTGTGCATTTGCCCTGCGGACGTTTATGCCGTCATTGAGATTGAGCCTGTCTAAATCAAAGGCATGTAAAGGTTGTCCATATTCAAAAAGCACATAATTAGTTACGTCAACTACATTATTTACGCTATGGCAGCCTATGGCCTCGACTCTTTTCCTCAGCCATCCAGGAGACGGCAAAACTGATACTCCCCGGATTATTGTACCAGTATACAAAGGGCAATCGCCTGGATCCTGGACTTTTATCCTTAAATCTTTATTTATATATCTATTTAACGAGTGCGCGCCTTTTGAAGGCGGCTTCTTAAATTTCGAATTTGTTATAGCCGCAACTTCTTTTGCTATGCCGATTACGCTTAGCCAATCCGGGCGGTTAGAAGTAATCTCTATTTCAAATACATAATCACCGTCTTTTTGAGACAGCGAAGTAACCTCTAGCCCGGCCATTGTAAGCTTATCTGCCAATGACTCGGCTGGCATTTTGATGTTCACGTAATCTTTTAACCAATTGTAAGTAACTTTCATATGCTTGTATCAGTTAAATTTGCACCAAACCTATCAGGATCAAAACTGTTTCAGAAACCTTATGTCGTTTTCAAAAAACAGCCTTATATCATCTATGCCATACTTCAACATCGCAATCCTTTCAACGCCCATGCCAAATGCAAAGCCGCTGAATTTATTCAGGTCATAACCAACATGCTTAAAAACATTCGGGTGGATCATGCCTGAGCCTAATATTTCAAGCCATCCCTTTCTGCCGCAGACAGAGCATCCTTTACCTTGGCAGATAATGCATGAGATATCCACTTCGGCAGATGGCTCTGTAAACGGGAAGAAGTGCGGCCTAAGGCGCATCTTTATATTTTTCCCAAAAAGGGATTTTACAAAAACCTCCAAGGCGCCTTTTAAGTCTGAGAAAGAAACGCACTTATCCACTAAAAATCCTTCTACCTGGTGAAACATGAATAAATGGCTAGCATCAACCGCATCAGGCCTATATACTTTTCCAGGTACGACAATAGCCAGCGGAGGCTTGTGTTTTTTCATGGCACGTACCTGTACAGGAGAGGTATGGCTGCGCAATAAGAGCTTATCATGATTTTTTATATAGAAAGTATCGAAAGCATCCCTGGAAGGATGGTCAAGGGGTATATTTAATCCTGTGAAATTATTAAATTCTGTTTCTACCTCAGGACCCTCGAGTACAGAAAAGCCCATTTTTTCAAAAATATTGCATATCTCATCTATTACCTGAGTTACGGGGTGTAGTTTGCCTAAATAACGCATCTCTCCGGGCAGATCAACATCTGCCTCAATTAATTTTTCTTGCTGGACCAGACCGCCTGCGGATACAGCTCTCTGCTTTTCTTCAATAATAGCCAAGACCCTGGCCTTGAGTTCGTTAACTTCCCTGCCGAACTCCTTTCGTTTTTCTGCGGGCAGGCTTGGGATGGAAGAAGTCAGCTGGGCTAAAACACCTTTCCTTCCTAGATACTTAACCCTGAAAGCCTCCAGGCTTTCCTGTGATAAAAGCCCCGATACTTCTTCGTTCAGCGAATTTTTAACAGCCTCAATATCCATATTATCAATATTACTCCAAAAAGAATAATTGCAAAATCTTTTTTACTTGTGTTGAGACCCTCATTAATCTGCCTGCCCGGGGATATAATTTTTATACTCTGGGCATGTATATCCATGTCCCCTCCATGCTCGGGGCATGCCCTATTAAAAATCCCTGTTATCTCGACAAAAGTTCCCTTGTGCTTATAATCCCCCATAATTTTAATGCCGGACAAAAGGCTGTTCTCAGCCCATACACCCATAGCGTTATCAATATCGCTCACATTTATCCAGCTGTAGTTACCGCGTTTCATTAAATCGCCAATCGCCTCTCCGGAATAAATTACTGTTTTATTATCATAATTCTTTGCATCATTTATCAGCTCATTGCTGGATACCGGCTGACAAAAAACAGCAGTATTTACCGTCAACATGAAACTAAAAAAAGCCATAAAAAACAGACCTGCTTTAAGCCAAGATTTGAAACCGGCGTAATTCATTTTTTACCTCTTAGTAAAGCGATAAAAAAACCTACGAGAGTAAATATTGACATAAACTCCAACCTTCCTGCCCACATTTGAAATATATAAGTAAGTTTTAAAGCCGCGGGCATGGCTGGATTAGTTATGCCGCATGATAATCCTATATTAGCGCCTGCCGAAGTAGATTCGAATAAAGAATCAAGAAATGGGTAACCAAAAAACATGGCGACAAAGGAACCGATAGCAAATAGTATTAAATACGACAAGCTTATCAAAAAAGCAGACCTTACCAAACCATCCTCCAAATAAACCTCTTTTACATGATGGAATTTCTGGATGATTATGGCCTTATCGGGCAAGATAAACCTTTTGACATCCTGGATAAATGCCTTGAATATCACTCCTACCCTAAGCATTTTTATAGCACCGGTGGTGGAACAAACGCTACCGCCTAAAGCCATAGCGCAAACTATCCCCACCATGGCAAGATTACCCCATTCGTTTATAAATTGCTTGGCATACAAAGTCTGGTACCCTGTGCCTGTATGGGCTGATATAAGCTGGTAAAAACCCTTCCTGAACAATAAAGTTGCATCGGGATATACGCCAAGCTGGCTAAGTGCGCCTGCGGTGACTAAGAAAGTTGCCATAATGGTTATAAAAAGAGTCACTGTTTCAATATTCCTGAGTATCTCTCTGCGGTTACCGCTCCAGACATCATAGTGCAGCTTGAAATTTATCGCGCCAAGAAACATTATCACGATTGTAACCGCCTCAAAAATCCCGCTATGATAGTATAATATATTTTGCGACTGCGGAGTAAATCCTCCGGTATCAAAAGCCGCCATAAAAATGCACAATCCGTGCACAATAGACCTTTCCAGGTTCATGCCGTTAAATAAACAAATAAAGGCCAACACCGCTGTACCAAGAATCAGGTAGACCGTACTAACCATCCATATGAACCTTCCTGTATGTACTACATTAGGCAAAATCTTTTCATCCCTGCCTTCTCCAACATACATCCGCATTGCCGCAGATTGCCCCTTGACAAAAAAAGCTATGGTTATAATTACTATTCCCTGGCCGCCGATAAACATCATAAAGTGGCGCCAAATTGTATGAGTAATAGAGAGGTGATCCAGGTCTTTTGCCAAAACCAGGCCTGTGGTGGCAAAACCCGACATTGCATCAAAGAAGGAATCCAGATAAGAAGCCCAGTGGCCGCTTAGATACAAAGGAACGGCCCCTAAAAGGGCTGCCACCAGCCATGACAGCGAAACCACGATCATGCCCTGCATCCAACTTAAGTCTTCTTCTGTAAAACAGAGTTTGGTCAGGATGAGGCCGAATATAATAGCAATTTCTGCACCGATAATAAAATCAAGGGTGGGGTTGGCTTCCCTAAAATAGACACCGAATAATACCGGGATAAACATAAGAAAACCAAGACCGATGATAATCTTACCTAAATAATACCCTATTGCTTTTATGTCTTGCAGGTGGGGCCTAAGGATCATATCTTAAAGGTCAATATCAAACAAATTAAAAACGCAGCGATCATAATAAACAAAGAATACACGACTTCCGTTGCGATACCTAAAATGACATTAACAGGCGTTTTTAATTTCATAGCTTACCGACTAAAAGATTCAGTAATTGTGGTTCGTTCCCGATGAAAGTGATAGCGATGATATCGTCGCCAGGTTTTAAAACCGTGTTTCCGCGCGGGACAATGACCTCTTCTCCCCTGACAATAGAAACCAAAACAGAATCTTCGGGGAGGTGGATATCTTGTATCTGTTTATTGATTATCGGCGAATCTTCAGGAAGGTCTACGCGGACAACAGCCAGTTTTCCTCGTTTAAAACTCATAAGATTGACAAAATCGGAGAAAGAAACTTCTTCTTCGATAATTTTTGATATTATAGTTGTGGAATCTACGGGTATATCTATGCCCAGCTCAGAAAAGGTATGTTCATTGTCCGGGTTGTTTACCCTGCCTACAGTTCTCTGGACGCCAAATTTTTCTTTTGCCATTTGGCAGATTATAAGGTTATCTTCGTCTTCTCCGGTAACCGCCGCAACAACTTCTGCCTGTTTAATCCCCGCTTCTTCCAAAATCCTGGGATCACAGGCGTCGCCATTAATAACCAAAACTTCCAGCTCTTTTGCGATCTCTTCGCAAATAGGCCTGTTTTTGTCTATTATGCTCACAGTGTGCTTATTCTGACATAATCTCTTTGCCAGGAAAAAACCAACCTTGCCTGCTCCGGCTATTAATATATACATATTCTTCTCTTTTTTATCAAAGGTTGAATCTGTCTTTTATTCTCTTTAAACTATTAACCTTTACTATAGCCATTAATACATCTTTTTCTCCGAGGATTGTCTCGGGCTCGGGTATCATTACTCCGTCGATCTTCCTTATAGCTACGACTAAAAACTCTTTGGCGATGTTCAGCTCTTTTACGGATTTACCGATCAGGTCTTTCTTTACTTCGATTTCAAGCACGCCGATGTCCTTGTTTTCGATAAGATAACTGGAGAAGCGGCTCTCCACTATTTTATCCCTAAGCATCGCGGCAAAAAGTATGGTCCCGCTTATGATATCCAGGCCGCCGATCGCAGAATAAATATGCGCGCGTTGCGGATCATAGACCCGGGCGATTACCTTGGGCACCCGGAATATTTTTTTTGCAACCTGAGCAGAGACTAAATTAGTATTGTCTCCGTTTGTAAGCGCGCAAAAAGCATCGGCTTTCTCAATCCCGGCTTGTTTCAGAAGCTCTAAATCAAAACCATTACCTACGAGAGTCAGGCCATTAAATGAATCTCCCAGCCTTTCAAAAGACGCCTGGTTTTTGTCAATAAGAACCACGTTGTTTTTCTCGCTGGATAAAAGCTTGCCTAGCTCAGAACCAACTCTCCCGCAGCCCACTATTATTACATACATATCTATCCCTCGGTAAATCGGTTATTTTTTACCCTTGGCCAAATCTACTAATTTTTTGAAGGCCTTTATATCTTTAATCGCCAGATCAGCAAGGATTTTTCTGTCTAAGTTGATCTTTGCTTTTTTTAATCCGTCCATAAACCTGCTGTATGTTATCCCTGAAAGCCGGCATGCTGCGTTAACCCTGGCTATCCAAAGACTGCGGAAATTTCTTTTCTTTACTTTCCTGTCCCTGTATGCATAAACTAACGCGTGCATCAAAGACCTGCTGGCTTGCTGATATTGCTTGCTCCTGTCGCCCCAATAGCCTTTAGTCCGCTTCAATACTCTCTTTTTTCTTCTTCTTGTTGCAACACTGTGTTTGACTTTTGCCATATTTTTCTCACTCCATTCTTAAATTTTTGGTGCTTACACTCTGTTATCTTCCAAAAGGAAGCATTTGCTTGATAAATTTCTTCTCTTTGGCCTTCTTAAATTGGGATGCCTTGCGCAGCTTCCTTAATCTTTTCGGGCTTTTGCTTGAAAGAAGGTGGCTTTTTCCCTGCGAAGAGAATTTCAGCTTACCTTTTTTAGTTAACCTGAACCTTTTAGATACTCCTTTTTTTGTCTTTAACATTTGTTCTCCTTTATATCTTAAGGTATTACTTATTCATTCACGGCCGAAAAGTATTTAAGCTCCGGCCTATGAAAATTATTTTGGGGCGATAACAAAAGACATAACCCTTCCCTCAAGGGCCGGCTCTTTCTCTACCTGGCCTTCATTCTGCATGTCACTGATAAACCTGTCTAATATTTTTCTTCCTAAGTCCATGTGCTCCATCTGACGTCCTCTGAAAAAAAGATTGATTTTTACTTTATCTTTTCTTTGCAGGAAGGTTATGCTCTGCTTTAATTTAGTCTGATAGTCGTGTTCATCTATATTAGGTTTAAGCCTGATCTCTTTGATCTTGCCATGTTTATGATGTTTCTTGGCTTCGCGTTCCTTTTTCTCCTGATCATACTTAAACTTGCTAAAATCTATAATACGGCAGACCGGCGGGTTAGCCGAAGGAGCGACTTCTACCAGATCCAGTTCGTGCTGGTTTGCAGCTTCCATCGCCTTCTGAATCGGCAACACCCCTAACTGACCGCCATCCGGCCCTATTAGACGCACCTGGGGAGACCTAATCCGCTCGTTAATCCTAATAAATTTTTTTATTTTAACCACCCCTTTCTTTTTAATAACCGGGCTTAAAGAACTAATATCTAAAATTTCAGATCTCAGCTCCGTAAGCCTGATTTATTTGTTATTTTTTACTTAATTCTAACATATTTGTGCTATCTGCGCTCTATGATTTGTTTCTTTGTTTTCTCAATAAATACATTAAGGGGCATGCTGCCTAAATCGCCTTCCAGCCTTTTCCTGACAGAAACACTCTGTTGCTTTTCCTCTCTAGAGCCCACAATAAGTATATACGGCACTTTATCCAATTCTGCCGAGCGTATTTTCTTATCCAGGGTTTCATTGCGCGGATCTATATCTGCCCTTATAGAATGCTGATTAAGTGCATCTTTTATCTTCATGCAATACTCGATATTGGAATCCTTTATCGGGACAACCAGCGCCTGCACAGGAGCCAGCCAAAGAGGCAGATCTCCCTTGTAGTGCTCCAGAAGCGCGCCTGTAAAACGCTCTACGCTTCCTAAAAGCACCCTATGTAACATTATCGGCTGTTTTTCCTTCCCGTCAACATCTATATAAGACAGGTCAAATCTCTTTGGTAAAGCAAAATCGCATTGGATAGTCGCGCACTGCCAGGATCTTTTAAGCGCATCCTTTAATTTTATGTCAATCTTTGGTCCGTAAAACGCGCCTTCTCCTTCATTTATATCATATTTAAGGCCCTTTTCTTTAAGGGAATCCTCAAGTGCTACAGTAGCCCTCTGCCAATCATCCTCGCTGCCTATATATTCACTTGGCCTGGTGCTTAACTCTATACCTACGGAATCAAAGCCAAAAACTTTCATGGTATCAAAAATAAAATCTATCACGCTTTTTATTTCATCTTTCAACTGTTCCTGCCTGCAAAATATATGCGCATCATCCTGGGTAAAACCCCTTACCCTGAGTAAGCCGTGCAAAACGCCTGCTTTTTCATGCCTGTATACCGTACCGAGCTCAAAAAGGCGTATAGGCAAATCTCTGTAACTTCTGGTTTTTGATTTATAAATAAGGATATGTCCCGGGCAATTCATGGGTTTTAAAACGAACTCCTTGCCCTCGATATCCAGTGTATACATATTATCCTTATAATAATCATAGTGCCCGGATTTCTGCCAAAGCGAAGCTTGCATTATATGTGGCGTAGTGACAATCTGATAGCCGCGTTTTAAATGCTCTTTCTTCTCGTAGTCCTCTATAAGCATCCTAAGCAAGGCGCCCTTCGGATGATAAAAAACAAGGCCTGCGCCAGCATCTTCCTGATAAATATCAAAGAACCCTAAAGCCGGCCCGAGTTTTCTGTGGTCCCTCTTTTTTGCCTCTTCAAGATTATCCAGGTATTCGGCTAACTGCGTATCTGTTTCAAAGCATGTTCCGTATATCCTCTGCAACATGGGATTAGTTTCGATCCCATGCCAATATGCGCCCGCAAGCGAAAGCAGCTTAAATGCTTTGATCTGGCCTGTTGAACCAACATGCGGACCCCGGCATAAATCTATGAAACCGTTTCCCGTCTTATAAATAGAAACCCTGTCTTCGGGTATCTCTTCGATAAGCTTTATTTTATAATCTTCGTGCCTGGACAGGAATATTTTTTTTGCTTCTTCTTTTGTCAGATCCTCTCTATTAAAAGGCTCGTTCCTGTTTATTATCTCTGCCATCTTTTTTTCTATCACTGGCAGGTCCTCATCTCTAAAGGGCTCTTTTTTATCAAAATCGTAATAGAACCCGTCTTCTATCGACGGGCCGATACCAAGTTTTGCCTCCGGCCAGAGTTCTTTTACAGCCTGAGCCAGCACATGAGAACAGCTATGTCTTAAAATATCAATATCCATTAGTCTTTTACAAATATATGGTCGCCAAGCAGGTTGAGTTTCTGGAATTTCTGAAAGAACAACGGGTAATACTTAATTGAAGGTTTAAGAACTCCTATAACCTTACCGTCTTCAGAAATTTTTTCGAAATGAAAAGTAAAAAGATCGTTCAGTATAACCTCTTCCCTGTCAAGGCCCCTGACTTCCGTTATGTAGGTTATTCTTCTTGCGCCATCCGGAGATCTTTCCTGATGCACAATCAAGTTGATCGTCGAAGCTATCAATTTCCTCACTTCCCATAGAGGCAAATTAATCCCGGACATTAAAACCATTGTCTCAAGCCTGGAGATAACATCTTTGGGAGAGTTACCATGGACTATGCCAATAGTGCCGGTATGCCCGGTTGCCATGGCTTGGATCATGTCTATAGCCTCTTCCCCCCTTACTTCCCCTATTACCAACCGGTCCGGTGCCATACGCAAGGCATTCCTTATAAGGTCGCGTATACTGACCCCTCCTTTGCCGTCTTGATCAGGGGTCCTTGTTTCTAAAGAGATGTAATTTGCCCGGTTAATCTTTAACTCCGCCGCATCCTCTATGGTGATAACTCTCTCCTCATCGCTGAAATAATTTGAAAGTATCTGTAAGGTTGTGGTTTTTCCTACTGCCGTACCTCCGGAAAAAATTATGTTAATTTTACCCTTGATACAAGCAACCAGCAAATCCGCTGCTTTCTGGCTAAGAGTCTGATTTCTTATCAAATCTTCGAGTGTCTTAATATTCCCGGCGAATTTTCTGAAAGTAACCGATATCCCGAACCTTGCAAGCGGAGGTATAATTGCGTTAATACGCGTTCCGTCTTCCATGCAAACATCGGCATAAGGCACATCTTTGGCTACCCTTTTGCCCAAAGAAGAATAAATATTGTCCACCATTTTATACAGCTCTTCTTCGCTGGAAAATTTTACGCTGGTAAGAACTTTCTTGCCGTTTTTTTCGGCAAAAACCTTATTGTAGCCATTAATCATTATCTCTGATATTGAATCGTCATCGAGCAATTTCTGTATCGGCCCTAAGTTTGTAGCCATACACCCTCCTAACAATCCTGGGTTTAAAATGGGCTCAAGAGGACTTGAACCTCTGACCTTTGCGATGTCAACGCAACGCTCTAACCAACTGAGCTATGAGCCCAAATTTTTTCGCTATTGCTCATAGTGAACACATCTAACCAATCCCGACGTTCCGATCGAACGCAAGCGATAGTCGGAAGTCGGGACCCCGACCGCCATCTTTTATGCGCGTCGGGGCTGAGCTATGAGCCCTGTTATTTATTCAATTTGCTCATCCTTTTAAACACTTAGCTCGCTAAACCGCTTACCACGATTCTTGACACTGGCTCGAGTGCCAAATTAATTTGGGCAAGGAGGGAGTCGGACCCTCACGACCTTGCGGCCATCAGATTTTAAGTCTGACGTGTATGCCATTCCACCACTTGCCCGAAATTGCAAATATCCTTCGCCCACCAACAGAGAGCTCAGAATTGAATTTTGCTGCGCAAAATTCAAGGCGTGGACCGGACTCGAACCGGTGAATAGTTGTTTTGCAGACAACTCCCTTAACCACTTGGGTACCACGCCGCAAACAAAAATGTATAACCCGGGGTTAAAACCCCGGCTTTTATTTGCCGGCCAGCAAATTCTTTGTCTCTTTTACAATCAAATCAACTTCTGCCAAACAGCCTAAGCCGGTTTTTCCGCAGGCAAGTTTTCCCTTTTTAGGTCCGATAAAATAATACCCGGCTTTCTTTAATTTATTTATATTCCCTTGTACAATTATATTATTGTACATATTCTCATTCATAGCCGGGCAAATGGCAACTTTTGATTTTGTGGCGGCAACAACACAGGTCAAAAGATCATCACATATCCCCGCAGCAATTTTGCCTATAATATTAGCTGTGGCTGGCGCGATCAAAACCAAATCAGCGGTATCTGCCAGAGAAATATGCTCAATATTCCATGATTCCGGGGCATCGAACATGCCTCTGTACACTTTATTGCCGGACAGGCTCTGGAATAACAGGGGCTTAATGAATTCTTCAGCGGCCTCGGTCATTACTACGGTTACTGAAAAATTCTCCTCTATCAGACGCCTTATTAAATCGCAGGATTTATATATAGCCACTCCTGCACTCACCCCTAAAATAATATTCTTTTTCATATTAAATTACTTGGCTAAAGCTGCCGTCTTATAACCAATCTTGCCCTGAGAAATTTCATGTAAAGCTATACTGGATGGCTTCATTGATGGATCGGCGCCTACCAGCTTAGGCTGCCCCTCGGCTATCTCTAAAGCTCTTCTTGCAGCTAAGATCACCAGTTTATATATAGAACTGCCTGTTTTATTCAAAAGTCTTTCCAAAGCAACATAACCCATATTACTCTCCTCCCTAAGCTATTTTAATATATTATTGAGTGTTATCAATCTTGAAATTATACCCGTAGCTTCCCTGGAAGCCTGTTCTAAATCCTTATTGATAATACAAAAATCGTATTTCTTGGCAATCATCATTTCTTTTTCTGCCAACCTCAACCGCCCCGATATCTCCTTATTACTGGTTTTATTACAACGCCCCCGGATCCTCTGCCTAAGAGAAACCAAAGACGGGGGCATGACAAAAATAGTAATTGTGCCGGGATAGAGCTTTTTTAACTTAAAAGCTCCTTTTTTATCCAGGCATAAAGCAATATTTTTACCGTCCTTAATACACTTATCTACTATGCCGCTGGGTGTTGCGTAATAATAACCCAAATATTTGGTCCATTCAAGAATTTTTTTCTTTCTCAATCTATCCCTAAACTGTTGCTCTGTAATAAAATAGTAATCCCTGCCATTCCTCTCTTTTGACCTTCTTGGCCTGGTTGTAAAGGATATGGACTTCTTTAGTGCTTGTTTAAGACCAGGGGAATTTATAAGCTTGCTTAAAAGGGTGGTCTTACCTGAGCCTGATGGCCCGGAGATAACAAATATTAAACCGCTGTTTTTTTTCACTTACTCAACATTTTGTAGCTGTTCTCTTATTTTCTCTATCTGGCTCTTAACCTGTACTACCTTAGCCGATATCAATACGCTACATGATTTTGCCCCTAAGGTATTGGCTTCCCTCTGCATCTCCTGGGCTATAAAATCCAGCTCTTTACCCATAGGGCCATTTTTTGCAATCCTATCTTTAAAATTCTTCACATGAAACGAAAGCCTTTCTATCTCTTCGGATATATCGCTCTCTTTTAAAATACTGCTCTGTTCATCAGTATTTTTTGCCAGCCTCGTCTTATCTTTCATTACCTTGATAAACCTGACCCTTATTACCTTGACTTGATTATCTATAAAATTAAGCCTTTTCTTAAGAAAGATATTTAAGGCCCTTCCTTCTTTCTGCCGGGCTTTAAGCATCTTGTTTATTGCTTTATGCAGCAATACCTGTATCCCGGGCCAAACCTGTTGTCCCGGAACTTCAAAAGGAACCGATGAAAATAAGCCAGGAAGCTGGATCACGGTATTTATGCTAAGCTCATCGTTGATATTAAACTGCGATTTTATTTCGCTTATCGCATCCAAATAATTTTTTAACAGCGCTTTGTTAATTGAAACAGGCGAGGATTTATGCGCAGGCATGTTCATAACACATACAACCCTCCCTCTTTTTATCTTTGATTCGATTTCTTTTTTAAATTTGTCTTCCAGGCTTAAAAACCCTTCAGAGAGGTGCAAAGAAACTTCCAGGAATTTATGGTTAGAGCTTCTCAGCTCGATCCTAACCTTGCCCAGCAAACCTATATCTGCCTCGGCCGCGCCAAAACCTGTCATGCTTGTAATCATATTAAGCCCATACCCTTGTCTTTATTTCTTTTTCAATAATTTCTTTTGAAGGATATAAATCTACTATTATTTCGTCGGGATTAAACCAAAGTTTTATTTCTCTTTCTGCTTCAGATTCATTTGAAGAAACATGAATAACGTTTTCATAAAGCCCGGAGGTAGTTATCCTGCCGTAAGATCCCCTTATACTTGTTGACTCGGCCTCCTCGGGATTAGTGGCGCCTGCCAATTCTCTGCATTTATTAATAGCGTCCTTGCCCCAATAAATCAACGCCATCACTTTTTTGCGGTTATGAAGCTCCCCCTGTAAATACTTTATCAGCTCTTCAAAAAACGGCTTATCATTTAAATGCTTATAGTGTTCCGCAGCTAAATCCCTTTTTACCCTGACCATTTTTGCAGCAACAATCTCGAGTTTGGTCTCTGACAGCCTTGTAAGAATATTTCCCGTTAGCGACTTTTTCAATCCGTCAGGCTTGATTAATATTAATACAGCCTTGTTCATGTTTAAACTTCTCCTTTTAATTTTTTTATAATTCTATTTAAGTCTTCATCTGAAAAGAATTCAATTATTATTTTGCCGCGTTTCTTCTTTTTGAGAATATTGACCTTTGTGGCCAGATGATGCTGCAACTGCTCTTCGATCACGGCTAAATAGGTATCTTGATTTCTGGCGCTAGGGTGTTTTCTGACAAGCGTTTTCCTTTTACTTTTTATGATGTTCTCTAACTCCCTTACAGACAAAGAGTTAGAGATAATATCATTCATTATTTTTCTTTGCAAATTAGGCTCATCCAACTCTAAAAGCGCTCTTCCATGGGCAAACGAAATCCTGCCATTTTTTAATTCTTCTTGCACTTCTATGGGAAGCTTAAGTAAACGTAAACTATTGGTCACACTTACTCTGGATTTTCCTAAAACTTCACTGATTCTTTCTTGGGTGTATTGGAATTTTTCTATCATGTACTGATACGCCCTGGCCTCCTCGATGGGGTTCAAATCTTCCCGCTGAAGGTTTTCAACCAGAGAAAGCTCCAGCGAATCAATATCTTCCGCTTCTTTAATAATCGCCGGGATTTCTTGCAGCTTAAGGGCTATGGCAGCTCTAAATCTCCTCTCGCCGGCGATAAGCTCGAAACTATCGCCTTTACGCCTTACCAAAATTGGCTGGATTACTCCTCTTTCTCTTATTGATTGTATTAATTCATCTAAACTCTCCTGATCAAAATTTTTTCTCGGCTGATAGGGATTCGGCTTTATGTTATCCACCTTGATTAAATTAATTTTTAAGCTTTTTTCTTCTGTCTGTTCCGGGATTAAAGCGCTAATTCCCCTTCCTAAAGCTCTTCTTTCCATAATAAGCTCCTCTTTTATGTCCGATCTGGAGAATTGTTTGTTTCTAAATTGTCCAATCTGTTATTTGTTGCGGGTAGGCCTAAAATTTCCCTACTTAATTCTTCATATTTTTGAGCGCCAATAGAAGCTTTGTCATACAACGAAATAGGCTTGCCATAACTTGGAGCTTCTCCTAAGCGTATGTTACGCGGGATAATTGTATTGTAAACTTTATCTTTAAAATGATTCTTAACCTCTTGTATTACTTCTCGGCTTAAATTAGTCCTCACGTCTGCCATTGTAAGAAAAACGCCTTCGATATAGAGCTCTTGGTTTAGATTATTTCTCACAAGCTCAACAGTATGAAGTAGTTGCGACAATCCTTCTAAAGCAAAATATTCAGATTGCACTGGAATCAATATTGAATTAGCTGCACATAAAGCATTTATGGTCAATAACCCAAGTGAAGGCGGAGAGTCTATAATTATAAATTCATGATTATTTTTAATATTTAATAATGCTTTTTTTAGCCTATGCTCCCTACCTAGCGCTCCTACTAGTTCAATCTCTGCTCCGGTTAAATCTAAATTCGAAGGTATTAATTCTAGGTTGTATATCGAGGTTTTTAGCTTGATCTCGTCTGCGCTGCATTCTTCCATAAGGATATGGTAAGCGCTTTTTTTTATGTCTGCCCTGTTGATGCCTAGGCCGCTTGTTGCGTTTGCTTGAGGGTCTAGGTCAATTAACAGGGTCTTTTTGCCCATCATGGCAAAACATGCCGAAAGATTAACAGCTGATGTTGTTTTGCCTGTGCCACCTTTTTGATTGCAAATTACTATGGTTTTGCCCATTTTAATGTTCCGCGTGGAACTTTATGTTTAATTAACAATTAATACGATAAACCCATTTTCTTAGTTTGTCAATCAATTTCTTGGCTTAGGCCCTAAATTGGCGTTACCCGCACCTTAGCAGGCTTAGCACCAGGCATGCCAAATAGCCCCTTCTTTTCTTCAGAAAGCACCTTAATTTTAACTTTATCTCGAGGCAGCTGTAATTCCTTAAGCGCTTTTTTTATGGCCTGTTCTACACTGTTTCCTTCTATTTCAATGCTATTTTTCTTCATATTATTTAATACTATTTAGCCAAGTTTAATTTGATTTGATTTACTAGCATCAATAAGCTATTTACAAACCAATACAGCACTAGGCCTGAAGGCATATGATAAAAAAGAAATCCAAATACTATCGGTAACATAAACATCATAAGTTTTTGCTGTTCCGCACTAGCGCCGCTTGACGACGACATAGACAATTTGTTTTGCATAAACATACCGATAGCCATCAATATCGGCAATAAATTGATCTCATTGCCTAATAAAGGGATGTTTTTGGGTAGTATAAATAGCCTGTCCGGCTCAGCAAGGTCTTTAATCCACAAAAATTCTGCTCCCTTCAAAGCGACAGACCTCATTAAGACTTGATATAATGCAAAAAATATCGGTATCTGCAATAATATCGGCAAGCATCCGCTTAAAGGATTGACTTTATTCTCACGATATAGAGCCATTATCTCCTTATTAAGTTTCTGGGGGTTATCTTTCAACCTGGCCCTTAATTCCTCGACTTTGGGCTGTAAAGCTTGCATGGCTTTCATAGAACGCATCTGTTTATTTGTAAGCGGATAAAACAGCAAATAAATAAAAACCCCTAGAATGATTATAACCACTCCCCAATTATGAACGATTTTAAATATCATTTCCATTGATTGAAAAATTATCTGCCCAAAAAAATCAAAAGTACCATAATTTACAATATTACCCCAGCTGGTACTGACATTGTTAATGTGACTTAAATCTTGAGGTCCCAAATAGATAGCGAATTTTTCTATATGGGTTTGCCCTGGTTTTATCAAATAATCGCCTGAGATCAATCCAATCTCCGATCCCTTTATTCCGTTAAACCGGCGTATATAGCCAGAATAGTTTCCTTCTACGGGCTCTACTATTAAAGAAAAATACCTATCCCTATAAGATAAATATTTTACATTAGAAAAATCCTTATCATTTTTAAGATTGACATGAGTAAATTTATTCGCAACAGCGACAGTTACATCTTCATATCTTCCAAGAAGCTGGTCTTTAGAATCTTTAATAACACCTAATACCAAAGGAAAGGCAAACTTAAGATCAGTATTTGAATTGTTAGTGATAGAAATATATAACTCTATACAATACTTAGGCTTACAAAAAATAAAATCTTTAATAATCTTTTTATCTTTATCAGATTGGACAAATTTAATGCTTTTAGGAGTATTTTCAAGCAAAACAAATTTATTACTACCTTTTAAAGATAGGCCTTCATTTAGCAGCAAATTCTGGTAGTTGTAATTTTTAAAAGATACATCAGAGATCGCTGCTTCATTCTCAGAGAAAATTATTTTTCCCCATTGGTCCGCAATAACCTCAATATCTCTGCCGGTCTTCTCAGCCAGAGAAGGCTTTGCTTCAGCAATATTATTTAAAACTTCTTGCTTTGGCAAAGTAACTTCACTAAGCGCAACTTCTTTATTTACAATTGGTTGCGGTTTAGATACTAGCGCAGACCAGGTTATCATGATTAGCATTGACAGGGAAAAAGCTAAGATAATTCTTTTTTGCATATTTTCTCCGATTCTTTATTTTACCGGGTCATAGCCATGCTGGCCAGAAAATGGATGGCAGCGCAATAACCTTTTGAATCCCAAAAACCATCCTTTAATACAGCCATACTTTAAAAGTGCCTGCTTAGTATATTCGGAACAGCTGGGTATAAACCTGCAGCTTTTAGGCATGCTATGACTAGCGTATTTTTGGTAAGCTTCAATTAAATTGACAAAAAATATTCGGGTTTTCACTTGCTTAATGCTTTTCTTCCTTTCAGCCTTCTTCTCGTTATAACTGCCCTGCCGGAAGCTGTTCTCATGCGACTCAAAAACCCATGCCTCCTTTTTCCAATTCTCCTCGTCGGTGTTTTAATATTTTTTTTCATGCGGTATTCTCCGGTTATAATTGTTGTTGTTAAATAATAAATTTTTATAACGGTGGATAATTATAACACAAATTTAACTTAAGTCAATGCCGTAGGTTTTGTTTTTTCTGAAAAATTTTCTGAATGTTAAAAACTTGTTGAAACAATTATATTGACTGCATAAAATTTTTATGTATAATAGTCACCGGTCTTCAAAAATAGTATTCCACAGAGTTATTAAAGCTGTGTATAAATTGTGGATACTGTAGATAACCCCCTAATAGTATGCATAAACCAGCAGGAAAAATCTGGGAATCGAGCAAGGAAACTCTTCGCAACGAGCTAGGGGATTCGATATATTCCGCATGGATCGAGCCGCTCAAGCTTTTGTCGCTAGAGCCGAATAAGGCAACCCTGGAAGCTCCAGATGGGTTTTTTAAAGATTGGGTTGAAGGGCACTATAAAAATGTTATTGAAAAGGCTGTGAGTTATAATGCCGCTTCAAGTATCACCATAGAATTAATCGTTGCTCCTGAATCTGAGCTTAAGCAAGCCAAAGCGGAACCAAGCCTTACTCAGAGACCGGTTGGCAAAGACTCATTAAACCTTAACCCCAGATACACGTTTGATAATTTTGTCATAGGCCCATCAAATAGGCATGCGCACGCTTACTCTTTAGCTGTTGCGGATTCTCCAGCAAAAACCTATAATCCTTTATTTATCTATGGCGGGGTCGGCCTCGGTAAAACGCACCTTATGCAAGCAATCTGCCATCAGATTAAATTAAAGAACCCGAATTCAAAAATATATTATATTTCATCCGAGCGCTTTACTAATGAGCTTATTGACTCAATCCAGCACCACTCAACAAATAATTTCAGGCAAAAATACCGTAATGTTGATGTGCTGGTCATCGATGATATACATTTTATTGCCGGCAAGGAATCTACCCAGGAAGAATTCTTTCACACATTTAACACTCTTTATGATGCGCATAAACAAATAATAATTTCTTCTGACAGGCCGCCAAAAGAAATTTCTAACCTCCAGGACCGCCTTGTTTCGCGCTTTAGCTGGGGGCTAACCACAGATGTGCAGCCTCCTGACCTGGAAACACGAATAGCAATATTGAAGAAAAAGATTGAAAGGGAGCCTGTTGCGGTACCGGATGAGGTTATATTTTTTATTGCCCAGCTGGTCAAAACAAATATAAGGGAGTTAGAGGGTGCGCTGATCCGCACCATAGCTTATTCATTGCTCGAAGAAAAACCCATTACCCTTGATTTAACCAAGGAGGTTTTAAAAGACCTTTGTAGGGAAACCCAGAAAAATATTAATATAGACTTTATACAACGCTGTGTATCTGAAGAGTTTGGGGTGTCCATATTTGACTTAAAAACCAAAAGAAGAAATAAAAACATTGTTTTACCCAGGCAAATTGCCATGTATTTAAGCAGAGAATTGACCGATTTGTCGCTTCCTGAAATAGGGGAATTCTTTGGTGGCAAGGATCATACCACCGTTTTGCATTCATGTAATAAAATTAAGGAGGGTGTTAACTTAAACCCAAATCTTAAAGCCAGAATCGAAAGGATCATTCAGATAATTCAACAGTAAATTAAGAACTTATGCAATGTTTTTGGTATTTACAACACTATAAAATAAAAATAGTTATAAACTTTTCAACAGAAACACAACCTTTTTATTACTAATACTATTTAAGTTTTTCTAAATATATATTAATAGGGAGGAATAAAATGAAATTTAAAATTAAAAAAGATGTGCTGGTTTCGGGTATTCAGGCAGTTCAAAACGTTATTTCTTCGAAATCAGCCTTGCCTATACTCTCGAATGTGTTACTTGAAGCACATCAGGATAGTATCAGGCTTACCGCAACAGATTTAGATATAGGTATAAGTTGTGTATTACCTGTGAATACCTCTGAACCAGGGTTAATTACTATACCTGCTAAAAAATTGGGAGAGATTGTTAAGGAATTACCCGCAGATAGTATTAGTATAAGCACCAAAAAGAATAATATGGTTATAATAGAGACTGATACCTGTCAGTTTAAGATTGTCGGGCTTTCGAGTGAAGAATTCCCAAAACTTCCTGAATTTAAAGATAAAGAGGTGATTAAGATAGATCAGGGAGTGTTAAAAGAGATGTTAAATCTGACATCTTTTGCTGTTTCTTTTGATGAAACGAGGTATATATTAAACGGCATACTTTTTAAAATCGAAAAAGGTAATATTAATCTTGTTGCAACCGATGGTAAAAGGTTGGCAATAATCGATAAGAAAATTAACCAAAGTATCGATAAAGATATCAGGACAATTGTTCCAATAAAAACCATTCATGAGTTAATCCGTAATTTAAAAGATGAAGGAGAGCTATCTTTAATTATTAATAATAACCAAGCGCTTTTTGATCTTGGCAATATTGTGATTATTTCGCGACTTATAGAGGGGGAATTCCCTGATTATAAACAGGTAGTACCGGGTGTTTCCGAAAATAAAATGTTTGTAGAGAGGGCAGAGTTTCTCTTGGCTGTGAAAAGGGCTGCCTTGTTGTCGACCCCGGATTACCAGGCTATTAAATTCGAGATGTTTAAAGATAAACTGGTCGTTTCTAAAACAACCCCGGATATCGGAGAATCAAGGGAAGAGCTCCGCATTGAGTATAAAGGCAAGGAATTGGTAATCGGTTTTAACCCCAATTATTTAATCGATGTTTTGAAAAACCTTAAGGATGAAAAGGTCTGCCTTGAGGTAACCGATTCGGATAAGCCGGCAGTTGTCCGTGTTGACGGCTACACATATGTTGTTTTGCCCATGCGTTTAGGTTAGATGGATAAAATAAAAGATATTATCGAGCAGTTTTTTTCCGACTTAGGTAAAGCCGGACATGGTTCCGGTGGTATAGCCACGGAAAAAATTTTAAAAAAGGTTTTGACAAAAAGGGAATTAAGTCATATAAAGTGTAATTATTTTCGCTCCGGAGTTTTAGGCATAGGTTTAGACTCATCTGCATGGCTGTATCAGTTTAATTTAAAAAAACCTTTGCTATTAAGCAGGCTAAAAGAAGATATCGATGGACTTAAAGACATTAAAGTATTTTTGGGTAAATAAATGAAAAAGAAAAAAAATCAAAAAGAAGAAAGCAAGGATGGTGTTATGCCCTTAAAACAGGAGCAGGCTCCCACAAAGAAAGATAAGGCATATGACGCTACTACCATACAGGTATTAGAGGGTATAGAGGCGGTGAGGCGAAGGCCGGCTATGTATATCGGCGACACTTATTCCAGAGGGCTGCATCATCTGGTTTATGAGGTCGTTGATAATTCGATAGATGAAGCGCTTGCGGGTATTTGTAACAGGATAGAAGTTGCGGTTAACCATGATAATAGCGTGTCTGTTTCCGATAATGGGCGCGGTATCCCCGTTGATATCCATAAAACCGAGAAGAAGCCCGCGGTAGAAGTCGTTCTGACAACGCTGCACGCAGGCGGGAAGTTTGACCATAAGGCATATAAGGTCTCGGGGGGCCTGCACGGCGTAGGCGTCAGCGTAGTCAACGCGCTCTCAGAGTGGCTGGAGGTAGAAGTAAAAAGGGACGGTAAAATTTACCACCAAAGGTATGAAAAAGGAAAAACCGCCTCCAAGCTTACTATTATTGGTAAGGCAAAAACAACCGGCACCAAGGTTACTTTTAAGGCCGATAAGGAAATATTCAAATCTATAGATTTTTCTTACGATATTTTATCCCAGAGATTAAGAGAGTTGGCTTTTTTAAACAAGGGCCTTGAAATAGCATTAAAAGACGAGCGCAGCGAAAAAGAATCGAACTTTAAGTTTTCCGGAGGCATAGTCTCTTTTGTGGAATACTTAAACAAGAATAAAAATCCGCTGCACAATAAGGTAATATATCTTGAAAAAGAGAAAGAGGGAGTCGATTTAGAAGTAGCCTTGCAATATAACGATGGTTATGCAGAGAATATCTTTTCGTTTGCGAATAATATTAATACTGTCGAGGGCGGAACGCACCTGTCTGGCTTTAAATCGGCCTTAACGCGTGCCATTAACCAATATGCAAAGAATAAAAACCTGCTTAAGGACAATGTTGCCATTTCGGGTGAGGACGTTAGGGAGGGGCTAACTGCCATAGTGGCTGTTAAGATCCCCAACCCGCAGTTTGAGGGGCAGACAAAAACAAAATTGGGGAATTCGGAAGTCGAAGGACTCGCCGCTTCCAGCGCCTTTGATGCCCTCACGACATATTTTGAAGAAAACCCGTCGGTTGCTAACAAGATCGTAGATAAGGTCATTATGGCTTCACGGGTACGCGAAGCAGCAAGAAAAGCCCGCGAGCTCACGCGCAGAAAAGGGGCGCTTGATTCAGGGGGCCTGCCGGGGAAATTAGCTGATTGCTCTGAAAAGGATGCTGCTCTTTGCGAGCTTTATATCGTTGAAGGGGATTCCGCAGGCGGATCGGCTAAACAAGGCAGGGATAGGAGATTCCAGGCAATATTACCAATAAAAGGAAAGATATTAAATGTTGAAAAAGCAAGGCTGGATAAAATCCTCTCCAACGAAGAAATCAGGACTATCATTACTGCTTTAGGGACGGGTGTCGGAGAAGAATTTGACCAGGCAAAACTGCGGTATCATAAAATAATATTAATGGCTGATGCGGATATTGATGGTTCGCATATCCGCACTTTATTGCTTACGCTTTTGTACAGGCAGTTCCCTAAACTTATTGAAGACGGGTTTGTATATATTGCTCAACCGCCTTTATACAAAATCAAAAGGGGCACTCGCGAAGAGTATATTCAGACAGAGCAGCAAATGAATGAATTATTGTTAGATTTAGGGAGAGAAGGATTCAGCTTTATAAGGTTAAAGGATAAACAAAATTTCACAGATAATCAGTTTAAGGAGATTTTGAGTTTGTTGGTTGAAACAGAGAAAATTGGCAAGAATTTAGATAAAAAGGGAGTAAAATTTGCAAATTACCTTAGTTTGAGGCACCCAAAGACCAAAAAAATGCCAATTTATAGGGTAAAAGTGGATGGAATCGCCCATTTTGCTTATTCTGATCAAGAACTCGCCAAAATTACAGAAGAGGCTAATGGTAAGGCTTCTGAGCAGGATATTTTGGAGTTATTTGAAGCCCAGGATTTAGAGCAAATTTCTCTTAAATTAGCTAAATTAGGCTTAGACATAGGAGATTTTGCTGCAAGAGAAACGGAACAAGCAGAAGCAAAGAACGCCAAGAAAACGGCTGAAGTAAAAATGAAGCCCCTTTTTAGAATTACTGACGAAGAAAAGGAAGTAAGCGATTTTTTCACTTTAAAGGAAGCCTTGGAATATGTGAAGACCCAGGCATCTAAAGGTATGCACATACAGAGATATAAGGGTCTTGGCGAAATGAATCCGCACCAGCTATGGGAGACGACTATGGATCCCGAAAAACGCACCATCTTGAAAGTTACTTTAGAGGATGCGGTTGAGGTAGACAAGATGTTTACAGTGTTAATGGGGGATCAGGTTGAACCCAGAAGAGAGTTTATTGAAAATTATGCACATCAGGTAAAAAATTTGGACATTTAAAATGTATACCAGAAACGAAAAAATAATTCCCATCTATATTGAAGAAGAAGTAAAGGACTCTTATTTAAATTATGCTATGAGCGTTATTGTAGGCAGGGCTCTGCCTGATGCCAGGGATGGATTGAAGCCTGTACACCGGAGGGTTCTTTATGCCATGCGTGATTTGGGCCTTGAACACAATAAGCCTTACAAAAAAAGCGCCCGTATCGTCGGTGAAATCCTAGGTAAATATCATCCGCATGGGGATATGGCGGTTTACGATACGCTCGTTAGGATGGCGCAGGATTTTTCTCTCCGTTATACATTGGTAGACGGACAAGGCAACTTTGGGTCTATTGACGGAGACGCTGCGGCGGCAATGCGCTACACAGAGGCCAGGCTTACCAAAATAGCCGAAGAGATGCTTTTTGATATTGAAAAAGACACAGTCAATTTTGTTCCTAATTTTGATTCTTCGCTTTCCGAGCCTTCAGTATTGCCGGCAAAAATACCGAATCTTTTGCTGAACGGTTCAAGCGGTATAGCAGTCGGCATGGCGACTAATATTCCACCGCACAATTTAAACGAGATCGCAGATGCGATAATCCATATATTAGATAATCCCGGGTGTGAGATTAAAGACTTGATGCGGTTTGTCAAGGGCCCGGATTTTCCTACCGGGGGCATAATCTGCGGCAGGGCCGGTATAAAAGATGCCTTTACTACTGGCAGGGGCAAATTGACTTTAAGGGCAAAAGCCAATATTGAGCGCCAAAAAGGCGGTAAGGACCTGATAGCTATAACTGAAATTCCATATCAGGTGCAGAAGGCCGGCATGATAGAAAGCATAGCCTCTCTTGTCGATGACAAAAAGATAGAAGGCATTTCGGATATAAGGGATGAGTCCGATAAGGACGGCTTGCGTATAGTGGTAGAGCTAAAGAGGGATACCGAGCCCCAGATTGTATTGAATCAGCTTTTTAAGCATACCCAACTTGAGACTACATTCGGGGTGATAATGCTGGCGTTAGTTGATAACCGTCCCAAGGTTTTGAACCTTAGGCAAATGATGGATTGCTATATCGGGCATAGGAAGATAGTAATACGCAGGCGTACCCAATTTGACTTAGATAAAGCCCAGAGAAGAGCGCATATCCTAGAGGGATTAAAGATAGCTTTAAAATTCATAGACAGGATAATTAAAGTAATCAAGACCTCAAAAAATACCCAGATCGCAAAAGTTAATTTAGTAAAGGAGTTTGAATTAAGCGAGATACAGGCACAGGCAATTTTAGAGATGCAGCTACAGAGGTTGACGGCTTTGGAGCGCGATAAAATAGATGCCGAGTACGCAGAGTTGCTTAAAATAATCGAGACTTGCAAAGCGATTTTAGCGTCGGAAAAGAAAATAGAAAATATAATTAAATCAGAATTAGAAGAGTTAAAAAAACAGTACGGCGACGAGAGAAGGACCGATATAGTAGGGGAAGTTGAAGAGCTTGAGGTAGAGGATTTGATAGCTGAAGAAGATATTGTTGTAACTATAAGCCATAATGGCTACATAAAGAGGCTACCCGTAAGCGCATATCGAAAGCAGAAGAGAGGCGGTAAGGGCGTAACCGGGGCAGAGTTAAAAGAAGAAGACTTTATTGAGCATCTTTTTGTGGCTTCTACTAAAGACTATCTTTTGATTTTTACTGATACGGGTCAAGTGCACTGGCTAAAGGCTTATGAAATCCCCCAGGCTAGCCGTACGGCCAAGGGTAAGGCCGTGGTAAATTTATTGCAGCTTAAATCGGATGAAAAAATAAGCTCGATAATACCAATAAAAGAATTTTCGCAGGACAGTTACCTTATAATGGTAACAAAGCAGGGTTCAATAAAGAAGACGAGCCTCGATGCCTATAGTAATCCAAGGAAAGGCGGCATAATAGGTATAAGCCTTGAAAAAGGGGATGAGCTAATAAGCGTAGGCCTGACAAACGGCAAACAAGAAATTTTAATCGGCACAAAAGAAGGAAAGGCGATAAGGTTTGCAGAGTCGCATGTGCGTGAAATGGGCAGGGGAGCAAAAGGGGTCAGGGGCATAAAGCTTGACAAGAAGGACGAAGTGATTGCAATGATATTGGTAGATAAAGAAGCCTCAATCCTTACCGTAACTGAATTAGGCTTTGCCAAGCGCACCCCTTTTAAAGAATACCGCTTGACTAGCCGAGGGGGCAAAGGTATTATCAATATTAAAGTAACAGACAAGAACGGCAAGGCCGTCAGCCTAAAGACAGTAAACGACAATGATGAACTAATGGCTATTACTCAAAATGGCATGTTTTTGCGTTGTGCAGTCAAAGATATCCGTTCAACAGGCAGATCGGCTCAAGGGGTACGGCTCATAAAGCTTCATGATAAAGACAGGGTTTCTTGCATTGCTCCCGTAATCAACGAAGAAGAGTAACAAAATTTGTCCCCATCGTCTAGCCTGGTCAGGACAAGAGCTTTTCAAGCTCTCGGCCGGGGTTCAAATCCCCGTGGGGACACTAAAATAATCTTCAATATCCAGGCGTGAAAGCCAAAGTTATCACGCTTAGAACCGGTCCGATAAAACATCAGGTGATATATGTGCGGAATAATAGGGTATGTTGGCCAGAAACAGGCACAGCCAATATTACTAAATGGCTTAAAGCGCTTAGAATATAGAGGTTATGATTCCAGTGGGATAGCGATACTCTCTCCTGCCAGCAACTGTATCCGGATTAAAAAAACCCCAGGTAAAATTAAAAACCTTGAGAATATTATCAGCCAACATCCTTTGCCAGGAAGGGTCGGCATAGCCCATACAAGGTGGGCAACGCATGGCGCACCCACAAAGATTAATGCTCATCCCCATAGTGACTGCGGTAATAAGATCGCCATTGTCCATAACGGCATAATTGAGAATCATGCTTTGTTAAGAACCATGCTATGTAAGGAAGGCCATCATTTTTCCAGCGAAACCGATACAGAAGCCATCGTGCATCTTGTTGAAAAATTTTATAAATCTATGCCCTTAGAAGAAGCCGTAAGGAAAGCGCTTGGTAATATAGTTGGTTCTTTTGCTATAGCGGTTATTTCTGAAAAAGAACCTGGTAAAATAATCGGGGCGCGATTAGGCAGCCCTCTGGTTGTCGGCATTGGTAAAGACGAGAACTTTTTGGCATCTGACGTCCCGGCTATTCTGGATAAGGTCAAGGATATAATATTTTTGAATGACAATGAGATGGTTATTTTAGAGGATGATAAATATGCCATTAAGGGGTTGGATGGCAAGCTAAAGCAGGCCAAGGTTATAAGGATAAACTGGAGTATTGATCAGGCCCAGAAGCAGGGGTATAAACATTTTATGCTTAAGGAGATCAATGAGCAACCGCATATTGTTGAAGACTTGATTGACTCCAGGATCGATCACGGCTCGGGAATAGTTTTTGAAGAGATGAAGATACCAGCCGAGAAATTTAAAAATATAAAGAATATTAATATTGTCGCCTGCGGAACCGCATATCATGCCGGAATAGTAGGTAAATATATAATCGAATCATTATGTGCAATACCTGTTAATGTGGATGTTTCTAGCGAGTTCCGCTACAGGGACCTGCTTATTGATAAAGATTCTCTGGTTATTGCTATAAGCCAATCCGGTGAAACAGCTGATACTTTAGCAGGTATAAGGGAGGCCAAGAACCGTGGCGCCAGTATTTTATCTATATGCAATGTCCTGGGATCTACATTAACCAGGGAGTCCGACGGCGTAATATATACCCATGCTGGTCCCGAAATAGGCGTGGCTTCTACAAAAGCATATATTGCGCAGCTAGTAATTTTATACTTGCTGGCTTTTTATATCGCTGACAAAAGAAGGACTCTGAGTAAGCCGCAGATAGAAAGGCATGTTGAAAAATTAAGACAAATACCCAGGATGCAGAGAGCAATATTATCCAGGCAGGATAAAATTGCGCGCATAGCTAAAAAGAATTCGAACTTCGGTTCATTCTTGTTCTTGGGGCGGAGTTTTAATTACCCTTCTGCGCTTGAAGGCGCGTTAAAATTAAAAGAAATTTCTTATATACCTGCCGAAGGCTATGCTGCCGGTGAAATGAAACATGGGCCAATTGCCTTGATTGATGAATATAGGGCTGTTGTCTGTATAACTCCGGCGTCTAAAGTCTACGATAAGATGGTATCAAATATACAGGAAATTTTAAGCCGCCGGGGTAAGGTAATAGCTATCGCCAGCGCAGGCGACAATCAGATAGGCAAAATGACTAAAGACGTGGTATTGGTTCCGAAAACAGAAGAGCTTTTTTCTCCCCTTACCGTAGCACTACCTTTACAATTATTGGCTTATCATATAGCTGCAAAGCGCGGCTGCGATGTAGACCAACCACGTAATTTAGCCAAGTCTGTAACGGTAGAATAACAATCATTTGTAGCCCGGATAATAATAATCCGGCTCTATTTATCTAGCCAAGGATAAGATATGTTGTATGTTGTTTCTACCCCAATAGGCAATCTGGCTGATGTAAGTTTTAGGGCCATCGAAGTGTTAAAATCTGTAGATTTGATTGCTTGCGAAGATACCAGACATACCAAAATCCTCCTTGATCAATATCATATCCTTACTCCGACCACAAGCTATTTTGAGCACAACAAACTTATTAAGGGCCAATATTTGCTGAGGGTTTTAAAAGAAGGAAAGGATGTAGCTCTAGTCTCTGATGCAGGTACTCCCGGCATCCTTGACCCGGGCTATAATATAATAAATCTGGCGATCGAAAATAATATTAACGTTACCGTTATTCCCGGACCCACCGCTTTTATTAATGCTTTAGTCCTGTCCGGCAAGCCAGCGCACAGTTTTATATTCGAAGGATTTCTGCCGAATAAAAGTATTTCCCGGCACAACCGCCTTAAAGAGTTATCGGGCCTTAAGCGAACTGTAATATTTTATGAATCTTGCCACAGGATACTTGCCACTATTAAAGATGTCCATGAAATATTTGGTGATAAGCATATAGTGGTAGCCAGAGAACTCACCAAGAAATTTGAAGAGATTATAAGGGGCTCTCCAGAATACATATTGAGCCATTTCAAACAAAATAAACCCCGCGGAGAATTCGTGGTTGTTATTTGAAAGCGTTTTCTCTGAAGATTAATTAATTGTTGTATTATATCTTTAAATCATTTATATTTAATATAATGGCTGATGAACACCCCTTTTATGGTCTTGGGAGCATAAATTCTCCGAGTAAGAAATGAAGCCTTAGCTATTTTAATATATGCAGATACGAGGCAAAAATAAAAAAATCATTATAATTTTAATCGCCCTTGTTTTTATCTATAGCCAATTAGGGCTTGCGCAGATTTTGCCTCAAGTAGATTTCTCTGGGATTATATCAGGTCTGCGCAACTCTTTATCTCAAGAATCATTCCGCCCAGCCAGCCTGCGCTATCTTGAATATGACAGCGCGACTAATAATTTCAAGGTTTTTATCGATAAGGGGGATGAGCAGGATTTAAGCAGTAATTCCGTAGAAAACATACTTCAATTTTTCTTTATTGCATTAAGCCTGCCCAAAGAGTCTTTTTGGGTTAATCTCCGCCCCGATGCCAGCCAGGTCACAATAGACGACAACCTCGCAAAGACAGATTTCGGAAAAGTGCTTTTAGAGGCAGACCTACAGCTTAAGAAAGATACGGCTAAATATACTTCTCCAGCAACGAAAACAGGCAGACAATACTGGGATAAGCTTTATAAAAAAGCAGGAGAGATTTTTGGAAACCAAAATTTAAATATCCCGACCCTGGCCAGGCCCTGGATTGTGCCGGACGAGATAATCATACGCCAGGCGGGCAATAATGCTTATATTTATAAGGCTTCTTTAAAAGTCATGCTGGAACAAGATTTCCTTAAAGACTCAGACAACTATAAATTTGACGATCCAAAACTCAAGGCTTTAAATGAATATGCATCTGAACTGATGCGCCAGTTTATAATCCCGGAATTGATAAAAGATGTAAATACAGCCAAAAGATACTCTTTACTTCGTCGGGTATATAACTCTTTGATATTAGCCCAGTGGTTCAAGGCAAGATATGCGGGAAGCAGCAGTTTTTATCCGGCATTAGTAGACAAAGGCAACCTCACAGGATTGACTTCTGAAAAAGCATGGGATAGCGCTTATTACTTTAATGAATATAAGAAATCTTTTGAATCAGGCGAATATAACTTAAAGGAACCCGTATTTACGGCATATGGACAAAGTGTGAGGACATATTTTTCCGGGGGCATAGCGCTTAATAATGTTGTTTTTATGGCCCCCTCAGAACAGGTTCTTGGCACCACGACGTTAGCAGAAGATACAAAGATGCGTATAATTGATGCAGCTACGCCACAGACGTTGCCATTTGCCGATTATCTTATAGCCGCAGAGGCTGTACCCGTAAGCCTAGACCGACTGGATCCTTTTAAAGTCACAATTAATATTGTTCAGTCTCCCGAGATTGATGCCCAAGGAATTGCTGACGGCGTTTCTTCCCCTGTGAGTGATCTGGCGTTTGATAGCTCGCTGAGGTTTTATGAGGAAGGCATTGCCAGAATTACAGATGATTTTCCAGCAGGCGCAAGATCCTTATTGCTTAGCGGTATCGAAAGAATATCAGCAATAAACAAGGCTTATTATGAATTGTTGCAGTCTTTTAATGAATGGTCAAAATCCCGGCCGACTTATATTTATCCTTTAAGAGGCCTGGACCTTATTGTGGATGCGGTCGGCCAAACCCAGGCTATTAATGACGACCTAACAGACCTAAGCATACCGGGGATGTTGAACCTTAAGGTGGCGGCATTAGACCTGGATACATCTCAAATAGAGCGCATCAGTAGAGCAGGTGCTTTGGATAAAAGACAGGATGCTTTGAATAGTGCCAGCTATCGCAACCTGCTTATAGACGGGAGAGAAAATCCTTACGTACTCATACTTAAGGGTTTTAATAGATTTGCAGGGCAGGGGAATCAAGACAGGGCCCGGGAGATTTTAGAGTATTTATTTACTCAGGTATTGCGCGAAGGCGACAAAGTGCTTATTTTAGATAAGAGCGACCTGCCATTAGAGAGCATTGCTGAAAGTTCTGGATTTGTGCGTTTGCCGGTAAGCAGGGATTCGTTAACGCCTAGGGAAGATATATTTATAAAATATGGCGAAAAAACACTATTGTTCCCAACCGCTTTTGTAGTATTAGAAAAGAAAGCGTCCAGCCCGATGGAGATTATCCGGCGGGTTAGAGGTAAGGCCAGCCGTTATTACGGTTCTTGGCCGGCCGAAATCAGGGAAAAATTTGAACAAGGGGTTATTGATTACGACACAATGGGCGCATTATCAATGACTACGGATCTAGCCCTTAACGATGAAGAAGAAAGGGCATTATGGCAGGTATTCCATGCGCAGAATCCGGATCTAAGCGACAGAGGCAGGCTTCCCGAAGACATTTTTAGTACAATTGATAATAGGCTGACAGAAAAGGGCGGTAATAAAGTCAGGGTGCTGGAGATAGGCTCCGGCCCGCATGCTGTTGCCTCGGGAAAGCTCAAAGAAAAATACGGGGATAGTATAGAATCTTTTGCTATAGATTTAGGCCTGGCTAATTCTGGGATGCAGAATGGTGTTTTTGTAGCAGCCGCCGATGTTAAGCACCTGCCTTTTGCCTCAGGCTATTTTGATGTTATATTTGAATCCGGAGTATTGGTTTATTTTAGGGATCAAGATAAATTCAGGCAGGCCATAGGTGAAATTGAGCGCGTATTAAACCCGGATAGCGGTAAATTAATCGTTGAGGAGAAGCTCTTTGCCGGCGAAGACGGTATAGAGAACCAGGTTATAGTGGAAGAGTTCCCTTCGTTTACGAGCAGGTATATTGATGCTGCTTCGGACTGGACTGTATTAACAAAGAATGTCCAGCCTTCTCCCGCAACTATAGATTTTACTTCTTCCAGCCCGATAGAAGACGCTAATGATTATAATATAGGAGGTATTGATTTTAGGAATTTGCCGATAACAATATCCGAATATAAGCAGAGCCGGAATACCAATAACAGAGTATATTATAAAAAAGATAAAGAGTCTCAGCAATTGGAAGACATGATTAACGGGGGTATTATCCCGTCTGTCCAGAGGATAAAAGATTACATTTTGGCAAGTGCAAAAAGGGGAGAGTTCGCCGCAGGCAGAAGCAATGCCATAAATTGTATAGCGCAGATAATGCGGCTTCAGGAGTCAAAAGGTATTCCTTCGGCGCAGGAATTGAATGATCTGTTAAGCTTACTTGAGTCAGAAAATGCTGAAACGCAGCTGCAGAATACAATTGAGTAATTGATTTTAATGGGGGGCGTTTCCTTCCAGGTTTATCAGCCGGAAGAACAAGTATCCTAAACAAAAACGCCCCTTTTTGTAAATCCAAAACCCCAATCACCAAATCCACGAACAATGAACTAAGAACTACGAATTAATTTATTGTCTTGACATTGCCTTATGTGCATGGTATATTTAATAAAATAAATACTGACCTTTAAGCCGGCTCTGAGAAGCTGGCAAGGTAAATAAAATGGGAAAAATAATTAAAAATAAAAAAAGATACCCTTGGAATAGGCAAAAAGCCAGCCAAGGGTTTTTTGTTGCAGAAAGCAACACATGCCTTGCCAAAAATGATTGGCAAGTATGCGCTTTCTGCGCCACCGGCAATCCTGCCCAGCAGGGGCGTACTTGGCAATCCTTTATGCCAAGGTGCTTTTACGCCGGGTGTTATAATACAGAAAAGATAGCATGAAAGAAAAAGCTAAAATATTAGATAAAGAAAGCATTTCCCGGACAATTATCCGTATTGCGCATGAAATCACAGAAAAAAACAGCGGTACTCAGGGTTTATGCATTATTGGGATAAGAAATCGCGGAGCATACCTGGCCGAGAGGGTAGCCGCCCAGATAAAAATGATAGACAGGGCTCCGGTGTCATTAGGGGTATTGGATATCACCCTTTACCGTGATGACCTTACCCTGGTTGCTTCGCAGCCTTTGGTGCATAAAACATCGATAGATTTCGATATAACGGATAAAGATGTTGTGCTTGTGGATGATGTTTTGTATACCGGCAGGACGGTACGCGCAGCGCTTGATGCATTAATAGACTTTGGCAGGCCCAGGTCAATACAGCTTGCGGTATTGGTAGACCGCGGCCACAGAGAATTGCCGATAAGGGCTGATTATGTCGGTAAAAACATCCCTACTTCGCGCAAGGAAACTGTTGAGGTGCACTTGGAAGAGGTAGACGGCAAGGACGAAGTAGTTATTGTGGAAAAGGAATGAATCTATGGTTTGGACAAAGAAAGATTTGTTAGGATTAGAATATTTAAGCAGAGAAGAAATTGAACTTATTTTAAGCACGGCAGATTCGTTTAAAGAGGTTTCAACCAGAGAGATCAAGAAAGTCCCTGCTTTAAGAGGCAAGACCGTAGTTAATTTGTTTTATGAACCTTCTACCCGTACAAGGGTTTCATTCGAAGTAGCCGCAAAAAGACTATCCGCAGATGTGATAAATATTGCCACCGAGACATCCAGCGTCCGTAAAGGAGAAACGCTTATAGATACCGGGAAAAACATACAGGCATTAAATGCAGATATAATAGTGATGCGGCATAATTGTTCGGGTGCAGCACATATGCTTGCCCGTAGCCTTGATATCAGTGTTGTTAATGGAGGCGATGGCTGGCATGAGCATCCGACCCAGGCCTTGCTGGATATATTTACTTTAAAGGAAAAACTAGGGCGAATAGAAGGTTTAAATGTGAGTATAGTCGGCGATATCGCGCACTCAAGAGTGGCAAGGTCAAATATATGGGGGCTCACTAAACTCGGGGGGAACGTAACAGTCTGCGCGCCAAAGATGCTGATACCTGACGGGATAGAAAAGATGGGCGTCAAGATCACGAATAATATAGAATCCGCCCTTAAAAATGCAGATGCCGTAAATGTCCTGCGCATGCAGTTTGAGCGCGATGAAAAAGACGCCTTTCCAAAACAGCTTGAATATTTCAGGGAGTTCGGTATAACAAAAGAGAGATTAAATAAAAGCGCAAAGAAGATAATTGTTATGCATCCCGGGCCAATTAATAGGGGGATAGAGATGTCCAGCGATGTTGCGGACGGAGATAATTCAGTTATTTTAGAGCAGGTGACTAACGGCATAGCGGTAAGAATGGCGGTGTTATTTTTGGTTGCCCAGGCCAATGAAAGGCGAAAAAATGAAACTGTTGATTAAGGACGCAAGAATTATAAGTCCTGCCGATAAACTTGACCAGATAGCAGATATCCTTATCGACGGCTCAAAGATTTTAAAAATCGGGAAAAATATCAAGGCAGGCGCGCCCAAAATTATCGATGCTGCCAATAAAATAGCGGTGCCCGGCCTTATCGATATGCATGTCCACCTAAGGGAGCCCGGCAGAGAAGATAAGGAAACAGTGCAAAGCGGTACACTGGCAGCAGCCAAGGGCGGGGTAACTTCAGTATTAGCCATGCCCAATACTGATCCGGCTATGGACTCAGCCGGCAATATAAAATTGCTTAAAGACATAATTCAGAAAACTGCCAATGTAAATGTGTTTATTTGCGGAGCTATTACCAAAGAACGAAAAGGCAAAGAGCTTGTGGATATCGCGGCACTAAAAAAAAGCGGAGCTTTAGCTATTTCTGAAGACGGCAATTCAGTCGATGACGATAATGTTATGTTCAGCGCTTTTAAGGCTGCAAAAAAAGCCGGAGTCCCGGTGATATGCCATTGCGAAGACTTAAGCCTTTCTGCGGGAGGAGTCATTAACGCGGGTTTTTATTCGACAAAGCTCGGGTTAAGAGGCATTTCGAGGGAATCGGAATATAAAAGAGTCAGCAGGGATATAAATTTAGCTAAGAAAAGCGGCTCCCATATTCATATTGCCCATGTGAGCTCTAAAGAATCTATTGAGTTAATCGCTGAGGCCAAAAAAACTGGCGTCAACATTACAGCAGAAACAGCGCCGCACTATTTTACTTTGGATGAAAGCGCGGTGGAGGGTTTTGATACAAACATGAAGATGAACCCGCCATTACGCAGAAAAGAAGACCTTCTTGCATTAAGGGGAGCTTTAAAGGAAGGTATAATAGACATTATCGCTTCGGACCACGCTCCCCATACAGAAAATGAAAAAGAGATCGAATTTGAGCGGGCTGCTTTTGGCGTTATCGGCCTTGAGACCTTATTAGCCGTTTCCTATACTGAATTGGTAAAAACCAAGATTTTAGACTGGCCGCAGTTATTAATGAAATTAACCGTTAACCCAGCCAGGGTTTTGGGGCTAAAAAAAGGCCTTGTAAAAGAGGGAGAAGATGCAGATATCGCTATAGTATCTCCTGAAACAGAATGGGTTGTTGAAAAAGAATTTTTCCTGTCAAAATCAAAAAATTCCCCGTTTATTAACAAAAAGTTATTTGGGTTGGTTGAATACACTATTTGCAAGGGCAGCATTGTTTATTCAAAGGGCTAATACCTGTTTAAGCGGTTGAATATTGTTTTTAATTCTGATATGATTATAAGAAAGTCATGGAATTTATAGCTGATTTTCATATTCATTCAAAATACTCCCGTGCCACGTCAAGAGATATGGATATCGAGCATATTAGCCAGTGGGCTAAGCTTAAAGGTATAGCCTTGATGGGTACAGGAGATTTTACTCATCATTTGTGGCTTGAGGAGCTTAAAGGCAAGCTCGAGGATTTGGGCAATGGGCTTTTTATACACAAGGGAATACATTTTATACTCACGTCAGAAGTAAGCAGCATTTATTCAAAGAAGGGTAAGACTTACAGGATACACAACCTTATAATTTCACCGTCTTTTAAAACAACAGATAAGATAAACTCTGCCTTGGGCAAAAGAGGCAATATTGCCAGTGACGGCCGCCCGATATTAGGCATAGACGCAAGGGACTTGGCCGAGATAGTTTTTGATATAGACGAAAGCTGTATGATCGTGCCGGGACATATCTGGACCCCATGGTTTTCTCTTTTTGGATCGATGTCTGGGTTTGACCGTATAGAGGATTGTTTTGAGGACCAGACAGGCAAAATATTCGCATTGGAAACAGGCCTTTCCAGCGACCCGGCGATGAATTGGAGGCTGAGCGCATTAGATCCATTTACCCTTATTTCTAATAGCGATTCCCATTCTCCTTCAAAAATCGGGCGCGAGGCGAATGTCTTTGATTGCGGCCTTAGCTATCAGGAGATAAGGGACACGTTAAAAAATAAAGACAAGAAAAAGCTTTTATACACTATTGAATTTTTCCCCGAAGAAGGAAAGTATCATTTCGACGGCCATAGATTGTGTGATGTAAGGCTTTCTCCCGAAGAAACGAGGAAGAATAAGGGCAAATGCCCTAAATGCGGAAAGCAGGTAACAGTAGGTGTTATGAACAGGGTTGAGCAGCTTGCAGATAGGCCGCTTGGATATGTGCCTGAGAATTCTATCCCATATAAAAATCTTATCCCTCTGGATGAGATTATAGCAGAAACGAAAAATGTCTCTAAAACATCACAAGCTGTAGAAAAGGAATTTATGGGTATTATTTCCAAATTCGGCAGCGAATTCAATGTATTATTAAAGGCAAGCACCCAGGAGCTTAAAGAAAGGTTGCCCGGCCGTATCTCTGAGGGGATAATCCGGATGCGTGAGGGCAAGGTCAATGTTAAAGCCGGTTTTGACGGAGAGTATGGAGTAATAAAAGTTTTTAACCAGGAACATAAAGAAAAAGACGAAGAACAACTGAGTTTATTCTAGCAACCAGATAATGAGATTTACTTACACCAATATCCATTTTAAGAAACATGAGCAGGAAAATTGGCTGCTTATTACAGGTGAGATTACCAATGATTCAGGGAAGAATTTTAGCTCTGTGGTTTTCCGAATCGTAGTATTTATTGGTAACGTCCCGGTAGGTACTGCCATGCTCAAGATAAAGAATTTTCCAGTAGGCAAAACCAAGACTTTTGAAGCCAGATTGGGTGAATTAAGCTTTCAAATAGTCCCGCAGATTTCTCGCTACGATATTTACGCAGAGAGCGCTTATTGAAATAATTCTGCAGCTAGATTTGTCGTTTTGGCAAGTATTGAGCGCCTGTAGCGCAACGGATAGCGCAATGGCCTCCGGAGCCATGTGTGGCCGTTCGATTCGGCCCAGGCGCACGAGCTTAAAAGAGCTGAAAGCTTAACACAAGGAATAAGCATATGCAAAAAAAGGTTATCGCGGTAATAGGTGGGCACAAAAGTAATAGCAGGGTGGAGTGTTTAGCCCTTAATTTAGGTAAAAATTTGGCTAAAGTGGTTGATATTTTGGTTTCTGGCGGCTTAAGTGGAGTAATGGAAGCAGTTAATAAGGGATTCAAAGAGGGAAATGGTATAACTATAGGTATTATACCGAGTTACAAAAAGAACGACGCTAACAAATTCATAGATATTGTTATACCTACAGGGTTAGGCTTAGCCAGAAATGTATTAGTAGTTAAGAGTGCGGATATTGTGATAGCTCTTCCCGGGGAAGCAGGGACTTTATCGGAAATAGCCTATTGTTTACAGTTCGGCATTCCTGTAATCAGCCTCGGCTCTTGGGATATACCCGGAGTTATAAGCGTTGATAGTATAACTCAGGCAATATCAGAGGTTAAGAAAAGGTTAAAATGATATGAAAGAGAAGAGAGTTATTATTTTAGGCGGAGGCCCTAATAGAATTGGTCAGGGTATTGAATTTGATTATTGTTGTTGCCATGCTGCTTTTGCGCTCAAAGAAGAGGGCATAAAAAGCATAATGGTCAATTGCAATCCCGAAACAGTATCTACGGATTACGATACATCAGATAAGCTCTACTTTGAGCCGCTGACCTTTGAGGATATATCCAATATCATTGAGATTGAAAAGCCTATGGGTGTAATCGTCCAGTTCGGAGGGCAAACCCCTTTAAATTTAGCTGTTTCTTTGAGAGAATCGGGCGTGAATTTACTTGGTACCAGCGCAGATAGTATAGATATAGCTGAGGATAGGAAGCGATTTCAGCAGATGTTAAAAAAATTGGGCATCGTGCAGCCGGAGAACGGAACAGCATTTAATTTTATTGAGGCAAGGGAAGTGGCGCGTAAAATAGGCTATCCTGTTCTGGTAAGGCCATCATACGTATTGGGCGGTCGTGCAATGGAAATTGTATACGAAGAAAGCACGTTAGAGGTGTTTATAAAAGAAGCGGCCAAGGTTTCCGGTGAGCACCCCATACTTATAGATAAATTCTTAGAGGATGCGCTTGAGGTTGATGTTGACTTGATCGGTGACGGGAAGGATTTTGTTATCGGCGGAATAATGGAGCATATAGAAGAAGCGGGTATCCATTCAGGTGATTCTGCGATGGCCATCCCATCATTTAGCCTGTCACCGTCTGTGTTAAGCCAAATCCGTGAAGCTACATATAAGATGGCAAAAGAATTAAAAATAGTAGGCCTGATGAATGTGCAATATGCCGTTAAAGATTCAAAGGTTTTTGTCCTGGAGGTAAATCCCCGCGCATCCAGGACGGTGCCTTTTGTCTCCAAGGCGATAGGTATTCCTTTAGCTAAGCTGGCTACAAAAATTATGGTTGGTTCTTCATTAAAAGATATGGGCTTTACTAAAGAAATTATCCCGAGGCATGTAGCAGTAAAAGAATCGGTATTCCCTTTTAACCGTTTCCCTGGAGTTGATATTGCTTTGGGCCCGGAAATGAAGTCAACAGGCGAAGTTATGGGCATAGATAATGATTTTGGAAGCGCTTATATTAAAAGTCAGCTTGCCGCAGGCCAGAACCTTCCGGGTAAAGGGAATGTCTTTATTTCAGTCAGGGATAAAGATAAAACTGCGATAGTCCCCATTGCCAGAAAATTAAAGATACTCGGATTTAATATATTTGCTACCATCGGGACAGCTCAAATATTGAAACGGGGCGGTATTGCCGTGAAGGTGCTTTACAAAATAGCTGAAGGCAGGCCAAATATATTGGACTTGATGAAAGACAATAAAATACAGCTTGTAATAAATACGCCTTCCGGAAGAATGCCGAGAAAAGACGAGGTAAAAATCAGATCGCATGTCATTCATTATAATATTGCTTATACCACTACAATATCAGGCGCTCAGGCCACAGTAAACGGTATAGAGACGATACTCAATAAGAAGCTGGGCGTGAAATCGTTGCAGGGTTACCATCGGGATGCAAAAGTTGGAAAAACTAAGCATAAAAACAAATAAAAGATTTGAGCTGCTAGATATTACCGAGCGAATCAAGAGAATCGTAGCGGTAAGCAGGGTTAAAGAAGGTATTTGTTTTATTTTTTGCCCCCATACAACTGCGGGGCTTACTATTAATGAAAATGCCGATCCTTCTGCCAGGAAAGATATCATAAGCTTACTCAGTAAACTTATACCCGAGGATTATCCTTATGAGCACGCAGAGGGTAATTCTGACAGTCATATAAGGTCGTCACTGCTGGGGGCATCATTAAGTATTTTTATCACCGGCGGAGAGATGGCTTTAGGTGCATGGCAGGGGATATATTTTTGTGAAAGTGATGGCCCGCGATCAAGAGAGGTATGGGTTAAGGTAGTTCATTGTTGATAGTTCATAGAAATAGATTAGAGTATTTAGACACAAAGTCACACGTCACAAAGACACAAAAAAGGTTTAAATTTATAGATCTTGGTTCATTGTTTATGGGTATTTGTTAAGCCAGCTGGAGAAAAATGCCTGAATTGCCGGAAGTAGAGACAATCAAAAATGATTTAGAGAAAACTCTTTTAGGCAAAAGAATTAAAGAGGTATGCGTACATCACCCTTTAGTGATCCGTTATCCATCGGTGGAAGAATTTAAAAAAGGCATAGAAAATACAGTAATCAGAAATATAATACGTAAAGCAAAGCTTTTAATCCTGGAACTGTCTAATGGAAAATTTTTGACGATCCATCTGAAAATGACCGGCCAGCTGGTTTATCCCGGCGGAGGAAAGAAAAGCAGGGTCAGCTTTAATTTATCAGATGGCACCGTTCTTGATTTTAACGATCAAAGGTTATTTGCTGAATTAAGGCTGCTTGATGATTGGCATAAGCTAAGTTACATTAAAGAATTAGGTCCGGAGCCATTTGATTTGACTCTCACCCAGTTTAAGGATATGCTCGCTAAAAAAAAGACTAAAATCAAACCGCTGCTTATGGATCAAAAATTCATTTCCGGCATAGGTAACCTTTATGCCGCAGAAAGCCTATTTCTTGCTAAAATAAATCCGAGTAAACCGGCAATGGCCCTAATTGATAAAGAAAAGGCAGAGCTTTTTTATGCTGTCAAAAGGGTCTTGTCCGATGCAATAAAACACGGGGGCTCATCAGTAGATGATTATGTGCGGCTTTCAGGGAAACCCGGTAATTATGTGCGGTATCATAAGGTGTATGGCAGAGAAGGCAAGCCATGTTTTATCTGTAAGTCTCCGGTTAAAAGAATCGTTTTGGGGGGCAGGGGTACTTATTTCTGCGCAAAATGCCAAAAATAAAAATGACGGAACGAGTTTTCCAAACAGAGGCCAGAGTATTATCTAATAAACATATCGCGTTAAATTATTACAAAATCGTCTTTAGTTGTGTTTCTATCGCAAAATATGCCCGGCCGGGACATTTTGTGCAAGTAATGATTAGCGGCAAGGAAGAGGCTTTTTTAAGAAGGCCTTTTAGTATACACAAGGCGGGCAACGGAAACTTTACTATCCTTTATGAGGCCTTAGGCAAAGGTACAGGGTTGTTATCCCAAATCAAAAGCGGTGCAAGAATTAATATTATCGGCCCGTTGGGTAATGGATTTGAATATCAGCCGTCAGCTATAAGTCGTCAGCTATCAGCCGTCAGCTATCAGCCGACAGTCATTGTCGCCGGAGGAATGGGTACTGCGCCGTTACTATTTCTTGCGGAAAAGATAACAGGTCATAAAGTCACAAAGTCATCCTTCGACTTGGTTCGACTTCGCTCACCACAAGTCGCTCAGGACTCCCTTCGGTCGCAAAGACATAGAGTATTAGTGTTGATTGGGGCAAAGTCAAAAAATCAAATATTATGCGAGGATGAGTTTAAGAAGCTGGGTTGCGTTGTTAAGATTGCTACCGATGACGGCTCAAGAGGGTTTAAAGGAAAAGCTACAGAGTTATTAGAGTATATTTTGCGCAATACGCAATACGCAATACGCAATACAAAAATATATGCCTGCGGCCCAAAGCCTATGTTAAAAGAGATAAGCAGGATTTCATCCGGCATGAATATATCGGCGCAGGTCTCAATGGAAGAGCATATGGCTTGCGGTATCGGGGCCTGCTTGGGTTGCGTTGTTGATACTAAAACAGGGTATAGGCGGGTTTGTAAAGACGGCCCTGTTTTTAATGCCGAAGAATTAATTTGGAAGTAGCTCAAGGAGGGTTTATGTTACAGGTATTTTATGTTATATTAGGGCTTGTAGCAGGGGTATTAGGCGGTATGTTTGGTATAGGTGGAGGTTCGATACTTATACCCGCGTTAATATTCTTTTTTGGGTTGACACAACATCAGGCGCAAGGGACAACTTTGGCCATAATGGTGCCGCCGATAGGCTTGTTAGCTGCGCTGCGTTATTATTATAGCGGCAATGTGAAACTTGGCATGGCCATGTTTATTTGTATAGGATTCATTATCGGAGGGCTCATTGGAGCAAGTCTTGTGCAGAACATACCAGAGCAAATGCTTAAAAGGCTTTTTGGTTTATTCTTGTTAGCTATTTCTTTACGTATGATTTTTATTAAGTAAATATGAAGACAGACCTTCGCATAAACATAGGAAAACTTAAATTAAAGAACCCGGTTATGGTGGCATCGGGCACTTTCGGTTATGCCGAGGAATTCGAGGGATTTATGGACCTTAGCAGGCTCGGGGCTATCGTTACAAAAACAATTACGTTAAAGCCCCGTAAAGGGAACCCTGCTCCCCGGACTTGCGAGACTCCATCGGGATTATTGAATTCTATAGGGCTGGAAAATCCGGGCGTTGATGCCTTTATTAAGGATAAACTTAAATACCTGCTTAGCACCGGTGCCCCGGTTATTGTAAGCATTGCTTCGGAAAAAGATGCTTCAGAGTTTGTCGAATTAGCTTCGTTGCTCGACAAAGTAAAAGAGATATCCGCAATAGAGTTGAACATATCTTGCCCTAATATTAAGAAGGAATCAAGGAATCAAGGGGCAGAAGGGTTAAGTCTTATCAGTCAGGATGCGCGCGCTACTTATGAATTAGTTAAGGCTGTGCGTAGAAAAACGAGAAAGGTAATAATTACCAAGCTTTCTCCGAATGTTACTTGTATTTCTGATATAGCTAGGGCTGCCGAAAGCGCAGGCAGTGATGCCATCTCTTTGATTAACACATTATCAGGTATGTGTATTAATATAAATACCCGTAGGCCAAAGATAGCCTCTGTTACAGGGGGTTTAAGCGGCCCTGCAATCAGGCCTATTGCTGTAAGGATGGCCTGGGAGGTATTCAATAACATAAAACTTCCCATTATAGGCATGGGTGGTATAATGAATACTTCAGATGCCCTTGAATTTATTGTTGCTGGGGCAACCGCAGTAAGCATAGGGACAGCCAACTTTGTTTATCCCGATACGGCAATAAAAATAATTTCCGGCTTAGAAGAATATCTGTCGAAAAACAAGATAAAAACAGTTAGATCTATTATAGGAGGGCTTGAAGTTTGAAGACCGATTTAATTCTCGCTTTAGATTTGGATAGCTATGAAGAGGCAAAAAAATGGGTCAACAAACTTTACCCTACGGTAAAGATTTTCAAAGTAGGCATACAATTGTTTACTTCTTGCGGGCCTAAAATAATAGATTTTATTAACAAGAAAGGTGGTCAGGTTTTTCTTGACCTTAAATTTTTTGATATTCCTAACACCGTTGCAAACGCGGTAAAAGAGGCAGTCAGATTAAATGTAAAAATGATTACTTTGCATATATCAGGCGGCCAGGAAATGCTTAGGTCAGCGGTTAAGGCAGCTAGCCAAGAGGCCGCAGCCATCAAAAAAAAGCGCCCATTGATTATAGGAGTTACGGTTCTGACCAGCAAGGACACTAAATTAAGCGGCGTTTTAGCCTTAGCGAAAATTGGCATTGAAAGCGGCCTGGATGGCGTTGTTTGTTCTGCCAGGGAAGCAGCTTTCTTAAGGGAAAATATCAAAAGGGTTTTTCTTATAGTTACCCCGGGGATAAGGCCTGAAGGCGTATCTGCTAATGATCAAAAGAGGGTGGCTACAGCAAGCCAAGCACGAAAAGCAGGAAGTAATTATATAGTTGTAGGCCGGCCGATTCTAAAAGCAGAGAATCCATTAGATATGGCTAAACGGCTATTAAAAGAACTTAATTAGAGAGGCGGGAGGAATATGCCGGAAGATATCAAAGGTTTGATACAGAAAATACAGGAAGAAGGGATAAAGGCTGCCCAGGATAAGGCAAGAAAGATAGAAGAAGAGGCAGCCTTAAAAGCGAGCGGTATTGTTGCAGAAGCCAGGAAGGAAGCTGAGCGGCTTATCAAGCAGGCAAAAGATAATATTGCCAGGGAAGAAGAAAGCAGTAAAGCCATGCTCTCCCAGGCAGGAAGAGATTTTATTATTACCTTAAAGAGAGAGGTTAATAATATCCTGGATAGGATTATTGATTTACAGGTTAAGGAAGCCTTAACTCCCCAAGAATTAGGTAATATGATGAACAGCATAATAAAAGGTTGCAATAAGTCTTCCAAGGAGGACATAATAATATCTGTGAGCAAGGCCGATATAGAGAAGCTAAGTGATACTTTCTTGGCTAAACTTAAAAATGAGGCCAAAAGAGAGATAGTCCTTAAACAATCTCAGGAGATATCAGCAGGGTTCATAATAAGCTTTGATTCGGGTAAATCACATTTTGATTTTACTGATAAAGCTTTAGCAGAATTTATTGGTTCGCAAATTAAGCCGAAATTAAAAGAAATTCTAGAGCCGATAGCTTCCAAGAAGGGATAATGCCAAGTTATTATATATATTTAATCTCGAGCTTACCCTTGCTGCAATTTGGGATGCGAGCACCGTTTACCCCTGAAAAATTCATTGGGTTGTGTTCCGAAATGATAGGCTCAGGCGATTTGGAAATAATAAAAAGTATCTTTAGTGAAAAGGAAGAAGCCTATTCATTAACGCAGCCCACAATAAAATATTGGTACAGATTTAATAATGGATTAAGAAATGAGTTGGTAAAGATACGGGCAAGCCGTAAGCATGTGCCAGCGGATAAATATTTGCGGCCAGATTTAGAATATGATGTTGAGCTTGCGCATATTGCTATGAATATCCACAGGATACCTTCTCTGATTGAGGCTGAAAGGGCTTTAGATAACGAAAAATGGCGGTATTTGGAAGGATTGGCGCAAGGGCATTATTTTGATATTGATGTACTTATTGTTTATGCGTATAAGCTTCTAATATTAAATCGCTGGGATCATATCGGACAAGTTAATAAAGAGAGCGCTCTAAAGAGCATATCTGAAATAAATAAAGGCTGGATGGATAGGAGAGAATAGCAAAAATGAGTTCTTTAAGGGCAGGCAAAATCGTCAAGATAAACGGCAACATGGTTACTGTGGAAGCGGAAAGTTTTGTGATACAGAATGAAGTAGCTTATATTATACATGGCGACCAAAGGTTAAAGGCAGAGGTAATTAGGGTGCGCGGCAAGCTCGCTGAAACTCAGGTTTATGAGAATACTGTTGATTTAAAGGTCGGAGAAGTAGCTGAATTCACCGGCGAGCTGCTTTCGGTTGAACTCGGGCCGGGATTGCTGGGCCAGATATTCGATGGCCTGCAAAACCCACTTCCCGAACTGGCAAAAGAGTGCGGATTTTTTCTTAAGCGCGGAGTTTATCTGCAGCCTCTTAACCCTGATTCAAAATGGGATTTTCAGCCCTTGGTTAAAGAAAAAGCCAAGGTACGCGCAGGAGATAAAATAGGTTTTGTTACAGAGAATATCTTTAAGCATTTTGTAATGGTTCCTTTTGGTTTATCCGGTATTTTTGAGGTAGAAAGAATATCAAGCCCGGGGAGTTACAGCCTTAAAGATAGCATTGCTTCTATAAAAGATTCAAACGGCAATACACACGAAGTTTTTCTCAAGCAGACCTGGCCGGTTAAGGTGCCTATAAAAGCTTATGCCGAGAAATTGAAGCCGGAGGAACCACTTATAACTAAAATGAGGATAATTGATTCTTTATTTCCGGTAGCCAAAGGAGGTACTTATTGCATCCCCGGGCCTTTTGGTGCGGGCAAGACCGTTCTCCAACAGCTGACCAGCAGACATGCTGAGGTTGATGTTGTAATTATAGCTGCATGCGGAGAGAGGGCCGGCGAAGTAGTAGAAACGCTAAAGACTTTTCCTGAGTTGATCGACCCAAAGACTTCCAGGCCATTGATGGAAAGAACAGTGATTATTTGCAACACCAGCTCTATGCCTGTTGCTGCAAGAGAGTCAAGTGTTTATACCGCAGCCACAATAGCTGAATATTACCGTCAGATGGGCTTAAACGTTTTACTGTTAGCTGATTCTACTTCCAGATGGGCTCAGGCAATGCGCGAGATGTCCGGAAGATTAGAGGAGATCCCCGGAGAAGAGGCGTTTCCTGCGTATCTTGAGTCCAGGATAGCTTCTTTTTACGAAAGGGCAGGCTTTGTCAGGCTTAATGACGGCTCCCTCGGATCTGTAACCATAGGCGGGACAGTCAGTCCTGCAGGAGGAAATTTTGAAGAGCCGGTTACTCAGGCGACATTAAAGGTCGTAGGCGCTTTTCACGGTTTATCGCGCGAGCGTTCTAACGCCAGGAAGTACCCTTCTATCGATCCCCTGATAAGCTGGAGCAAATACCCAAGCTTTATCAATGAAAAACATAATAAAAAAGGCCATGCTATATTACGTAAAAGTAACGATGTATCGCAAATGATGAAAGTTATCGGAGAAGAAGGGACGTCTGTGGCTGATTATATAGATTACCTAAAAGGAGATTTTTTTGATTTTGTTTACCTGCAACAAAATGCTTTTGATGAGGTGGATGAAGCGACTATCACCGAAAGGCAGAAGTTCATATTTGAATTTATTTATAATAATATACTTGAAAGAGAAATTAGGTTTGCCGACAAAGATAATGCTTTGCAGTTTTTCCATAAGCTTAGGCAAAAATTCAAAACCTGGAATTCTGCCAGCTGGCAATCCGAGGGCTTTAAAAGGACACAGGCAGAAATCGAAGAGTTATTAAATGAGGCGAGTTTAGATAGGAAAGAGAAAGATAAAACCAATGCGTAAAGTACATACAAATATTATACAAATATCAGGGGATGTTATTACTGTTGAGGCCGATAATGTTGGTTATATGGAAATCGCCGAAGTTACCACCAGATACGGGATATCACTTGCGCAGGTAATAAGGATCGACAACAATAAAGTGTATCTGCAGGTTTTTGCCGGAAGCAAAGGAATATCTACGGGAGATAAAGTGAGGTTTTTCGGCCATCCAATGCGTATAACAAGCGGCGATGCGCTTTTGGGAAGAATTTTTAATGGAAGCGGCCAGCCCCTGGATAAAGGGCCCGCACTTGGCGATAACCAGGTTGAAATAGGCAGCCCTTCAGTAAACCCGGTAAAAAGGATTATCCCGAATAAGATGATCCGTACCGGTATCCCCATGATTGATGTATTCAACTCTCTTGTTGAATCTCAGAAGCTGCCCATATTTTCAATTGCCGGAGAACCCTATAATGAGCTTCTTGCCAGGATAGCAGTACAGGCGGAGGTCGATATAATAATTCTCGGGGGTATGGGTTTAAAATTTGATAGTTATTTATTTTTCAGAGATAAACTGCAGGAACAGGGAGCTCTATCGCGCTCAATATTTTTTATACATACTGCAGCAGACCCTACCGTAGAATGCTTATTGGTCCCGGATATAAGCCTGGCAGTAGCTGAGCAATTTGCTCTTTCAGGCAAGAGAGTCTTGGTTTTACTGACTGATATGACTAATTTTGCGGATGCACTTAAAGAAATTTCGATTACGATGGAACAGGTGCCTTCTAACCGCGGTTACCCAGGAGACCTGTATAGTCAACTGGCGGCAAGATATGAAAAGGCCGTTGATTTTGATACGGCAGGCTCAATAACTATACTTGCCGTGACTACTATGCCTGGCGATGATGTCACGCATCCTGTCCCTGATAACACAGGATATATTACCGAAGGCCAGTTTTATTTAAAGAATAGAGTAATCGAGCCTTTCGGTTCTTTAAGTCGCCTTAAACAGCAGGTCAATGGCAAGACGCGCCCTGATCATAGGACGATAATGGATACAATGATTCAGCTTTTTGCCAGCTACCGTGAGGCGCTTGAGAAACGGGCTATGGGTTTCCAGATGAGTGGCTGGGATAATAAACTTTTAAAATACGGTGATTTATTTGAGAAGGAAATGATGTCTCTAGAGGTCAATATCCCTCTTGAGAAGGCTTTGGATAAGGGTTGGCAGATACTATCAGCTTGTTTTACCCCGGAAGAGACCGGCATAAAACAGTCTGTGATAGAACAGTATTGGCCGAAATAGTTCATAGCTCGAGGTTCATAGTTCATAAATATGGGGAAGATAAAGCTTACTAAAGGGGAATTAAAGAGGCAAAGAGATGCTCTAAGGCAATACGAAAGATATCTGCCCACGTTACAGCTAAAGAAGCAACAGCTGCAGATGGAAATATTGCGCCAGCTATCCTTAAAAGACCAGGCTGATAAACACAGGGAGAAGAAGCTTAAGAGCATATTTGTCTGGGCAGGGCTTTTGGCCGAACCACAGGTAAACATAAAAGAGCTATTCGCTTTCGAAAAAACCGTGACCTCCATACATAATATAGCAGGTGTAGATATCCCGGTTTTTGAAAAGGCTGAATTTAAAGAGACGGAATATGATCTTTTCACGACACCTTTATGGGTAGATAATGCAATTGAGGCGCTTAAGGAATTGATTTCTCTCCAGGCAGAAATCAACATTATTGATAAAGGCATAAATATACTAAAGCACGAATTGCGTGTGACGACCCAAAGGGTTAATCTCTTTGAGAAAGTTAAGATACCCGAATCAGAAGAGGCAATAAGATTGATTAAGATATATCTTGGGGACCAAATGACAAATGCAGTTGGCAGGAGCAAAATGGCCAAACGTAAAATAGAAAACCTGATTTTATCCGAGGTTGCCGCATGATTGTCCCGATGAAAAAAATATTTGTTTTTGTGCAGTCAAAAGATGCATCCAGCGCCACACTGCACTTAAGAAAGCTTGGGGCGGTGCATATTGAGCATCAGCAGGTTCCCCACGGGCAAGAGATACAGGGGTTAAACGACGATATTCTCTCTGTGAACAGTGTATTGGCAATATTATCGAGTCCGGAATTCTCTAAAGTTTGTTCGCCCGGCAAACCAAAATTTGATCAGGATTGGCGTTTTCTTGTAAAACATATAATCGACTTAAATAACAGGCTTGAACAGCTGGAGGAATATTCTCACCACTTAAAGAATAGAATAACACAATGGCAGCTATGGGGCGATTTTGATCCTGAAGAAATTAAACTTTTGTCAAACTCCGGTATTTTTGTAAGCCTGTATCAAATACCGGCCAAAGAGTTTGAGTCGATAAATAGCCAAGAGTTCATATTGAAAAAAGTATCTGTAACCGGAGGTTTAATTAATTGCATAGTCATAAGTAAAGGCAGAAAAGCAGAAATACCTTTTAAAGAGTTAGCTCTGCCATCAATGGGGTTAAGCAAAATGCAGAAGCGGCTATACGAAGACGGTCGCTTGATGAGCATTATCAAGGATGATATTTGCAGATATTCTGTTTATATAGATAAATTAAAAGCTGTAAGGTCTGCAATAGAGAGGGATTTGGAATTTCATAATACTCTTAGAGGCATGGGGCAGGACGGAGATATTATGTATCTAAGCGGTTATCTTCCTTATGATGCTGAATCCAATCTGTATAATTTAAGCAGGCAAGAAAAATGGGGCTTGATGATAAAAGACCCGGGCCAAGATGATATGGTCCCTACTTTGATACGTAATCCAAGATGGGTTTCGATTATAAGCCCTTTATTTAAGGTTGTTGAAGTTATCCCCGGGTATAGGGAACTGGATATCAGTATGTGGTTCCTGGTATTTTTTTCCATATTCTTTGGTATGCTTATCGGAGATGCGGGATACGGGCTGGTATTTTTTATTATCACCGTTATTTTTAACAGGAAATTCGCGCATAAAACAAACGCGTCGCTTTTTATTTTATTTTATATTTTGAGCTTATGTGCTATTATCTGGGGTGTTTTGACCGGTACGTTTTTTGGCCAGGAATGGCTTACGCAAGCTATCAAGCCTTTGCTGCCGGCTTTAAGGGAAGATAAAAACGTCCAGGCTTTTTGTTTTCTTTTAGGAGCTGTGCACTTAAGCATAGCCCATGCCTGGCGGGCGGCAGTAAAAGCGCCTTCTCTGAGCATGCTGGCTGATATAGGCTGGATTCTAATATTGTGGTCAGCGTTTTTCCTGGCAAAATTGCTTATTTTAGCAGAAGTTTTCCCCGGTTTTGTGAAATGGATGATAATCGCAGGTTGTGCGCTGGTAATTTTATTCTCTAATCCACAGAAGAATATATTAAAAAGCATCGCATCCGGGCTTGGAAATTTATTATTAAACCTGATAAATAACTTTACGGACATAGTTTCTTATATCCGTCTTTTTGCCGTAGGCCTGGCAACTGTTGCTGTTGCTGATTCTTTTAATAAAATGGCAATGGGTATAGGATTCGGAAGTTTCCTTTCCGGAATATTAACGGTTTTGATTATATTGGTAGGCCACGTTCTTAATATTGTATTAGGCCCGATGTCTATACTAGTCCATGGCGTAAGATTGAATGTTTTGGAATTCTGCAGCCATTTAGATATTAAATGGAGCGGTTTCAGCTATAGTCCTTTCCGGGAAGAACCGGGAATTTTAAAATAAAGGAGAAATAATATGGAAGCAAACATTTTGTCTCAATTCAAAGATTTAGGTTTAGCAGCTGTCTTGGCTTTTTCAGCTATGGGTTCAGCTCTCGGGACAGGCGTTGCCGGTATGGCAGCGGCAGGGGCATGGAAAAAGGCTTTTGCTCAGAATAAAGCCGCTTCTTTTATGTTAGTAGCTTTTGTAGGAGCTCCTCTGACCCAGACGATATACGGCATGATAGTTATGAACAAAATGGCAGAGCTTGCCCTCAAGGGAAATTATCTCTGGGGTGTTGGTATTTTTTGCGGTATTGCTATGGGGCTTTCAGCTTATATGCAGGGTAAAGCCGGAGCAGTTGCAGCTGATGCTATGGGTGAAACAGGCAAAGGTTTTGGTAATTATATTGTCGTTTTGGGTATTATTGAAACAGTAGCATTGTTTGTTATGGCTTTTGTAATGGGTTTACTTGGTAAACTTGCTTAATAAGAATTAATATTTTTAATTCGGGCGCTTAGCTCAGTGCCGACGTTCACAAAGTACGTGAAGTCGGCATCCCGACCGAATGCAAATGAGCGTCGGGACTGGTTATATGTTTTGGTATAGG